>JBKJMP010000258.1:0-3493 GCA_046596395.1 Gemmatimonadaceae bacterium | reverse complement strand
TTGATGTTCATGGGCACCGTTGTCCTGCTCGCCGCGATCGGTGACGCCAGGATGATCCACGCGGGCGGCATCCAGGGCACGCGTCGAATCGGACGGCATCTATGGCGCATGTGCTTCGGACTCTTCATCGCGACTGGCTCATTCTCGGCCCAGCTGGTGATGATGAAATCCATGCCGCCGGCATTCCGCAGCATGACGGTGATCCTCCTCCTCGGCGGCGGTCCGCTGGTGGCGCTGCTCTACTGGATGTGGCGCGTGCGCTTGCGACAGAACCTGCGCGGGTTGATGACGACGACGCCTGCCCTTTGAGCTGTCTCCGCCCTTTGAGCCGTCTCCGCTCTTTGAGTAGTCTCCGCTCTTTGAGTAGTCCCCGCTCGTCGAGTAGTTACCGCTCTTCGAGCACAGGGCGGAGACTGCTCGACGGGCGGAAACTACTCAAAGAGCGGTGACTACTCAAAGAGCGGAGACATCTCACCACGGAATCTGCGGCGACCGGTGGTAGTTGATGCCGAGCAGGTTCCAGCGCGGCGCCTGTGCAGCGAGACGTGTGCGGAAACTCTCCCAATCACGACCGGCCTGCGGCGTCCACCCCAGCTCCGCGATCGCCGGCAACCGCGGCATCATCAGGTATTGTGCGGCCGTGATGTTCCGGATCGTCTCGCTCCACAGCGGCGCCTCGACGCCGATGATGTCGCTCTCCGACACCCCCTTGAGGTAGGTCGCCGGGTCCCAGTCGTAGGCATCGCGCACCTCGATGATGCCTGCCCAGCTGAGGCCAAGCTCCGTCTCGGGCGTGTACTTCATGTCGAGGTAGAGCCGCTTCGCGCCGGAGACGATGAGCTTTCCGCCATGTCGCAGCGCGGCGGCGACGGTGTCGGAGCGCCACTGCTGCACCAGCGTGGTGGGCTGAAGCTTCGCGTGGTGGATCTCCTCCCAGCCGATCATCTCCTTGCCGTGCTTGCCGACGATGGTCTGCACGCGCTCGACGAACAGCGCGTACTGCGCCGGCGTGAGTGCCTCGACCTCGTCGCCCCCCATGTGGAAGTACCGCCCTGGCGTGAGTGCGGCGATCTCGCGGACGATGTCGTCGATCAGCGCGTACGTCTCTTCCTTATCGACGCAGAACGTGCTCCAGCCGACGTCCGTGCCCGTGTAGAGCCCCGTCGCTCGCCGACTGCACGAGAGGGTCGGGTTGGAGACCAGCGCGGCGTTGATGTGACCGGGCATGTCGATCTCGGGGACGATCGTCACGTAGCGCTCGCGCGCATAGCGGACAATGTCGGCGTACTCCTCCTGGGTGTAGAACCCACCGGGCCCACCGCCGACCTGCGTCGCGCCACCGGCGAGTGCCAGTTGCGGCCGCGACTTGATCTCGATGCGCCACCCCTGATCGTCGGAGAGATGCAGATGGAGCGTGTTGAGCTTGTACAGCGCGAGGATGTCGACGACCTGCTTCACCTCGCGCACGGTGAAGAAGTGCCGGGCGACGTCGAGCATCGCGCCGCGCCAGGCGAAGCGCGGTTGGTCGGCGATGGTCACCGCGGGAACTACCCACGGGACCTGCGACACCTTCATGTGTGACTCGATGCTGAACGGCAGCAACTGCCGCAGCGTCTGCATGCCGCGGAATAGTCCGGCCGGCCGGTACGCGGTAATGCGGACGGAATCCTTCGTCACGGTCAGGTCATAGCCTTCGTCGCCGAGCGACGAACGCGTCTCGACGACGCGCAGGCCGATGGTGTTCGGCACGAGGCGATCCGTGCCACCGTCGGCGACCAGGCCGAGGTTGAATCCCGTCGCCGGGTTGAGGAGATCGCGAAGCATCTCGGCCAAGCGGATGCCTTCCGGATGTCCGCCGACGAGTTGGATGCGCGTATTGCCGTCGATGGTAAAGCCGGGTCCGGCGTCCAATGTCATGGAGGCGGGCGCGGGCAACACGGTGACCGCGCGCGCTGCCGGTGTCGGCGCGGTAGTCGGCGCTGGCGCGGGCCGGCAGCTCGCGAGCAGTGCGGCGGCGAGCAGTAGGTATGGTCGCATCATTTGATGGAATCGAGTTTCGCCTTGAGGCGAGTGTTCTGGGGGAATGCGGTCACGGCAGACGTCAGCCGCGCGCGCGCGCTATCGGCATGGCCCATCGCGAGGTGGATGTCGGCAGCCATCGTGGCCTCGCGGGCGCCCGTGAATGGCAGCAGTCGCGTGGGCGACACGACACGCATCCCGACGCCGACGAGCGGCAGCGCGACGACGAAGTGGACCATCTGGGGATGGAACTCGGCAATGTCTGGCATGGAGGGAAAGGTGCGTCCCGACATGCCGGATCGTCAGGGCTTTCATTAATCAGGCATCACTCCGCTCGGGATGACCCCAAGTTCTGCTGTAGATTCCATCAATGCGCGCCCGCCAAATTGTCGCCGTCGCCACCGCGCTCGCGGCCCTGACCGGCTGCCGCACCGGAGGCAGTTACTCGAGCCCGGCGGAGCCGCGCCTTGCCGGTCCCGCCCCGCTGGACAGCGTCCGCGGCGCAACCGACACACTCCGCATCGTGTCCTTCAATCTCGAGTTCGCCGAGCGGGTGGACAGTGCGCTGGCGATGTTCGCGTGGGAGGAAGAGCTGTACCGCGCGGACGTCGTCCTGCTCCAGGAGATGGACTCGGCGGCAACGCGGCGCATCGCCCAGGCGCTTGGCATGGGCTACGTCTACTACCCGGCGATCTATCACCGGCGGGCAAAGCGTGATTTCGGCAATGCGGTGCTGTCGCGCTGGCCGATCGTTGACGACGCGAAGTTGATCCTCCCACACCCGTCGCGCTATGCGGGGACGCACCGCACGGCGACGGCCGCGACACTCCGCATCCGCGACTCGCTCGTGCGCGTGTACTCGACGCACCTGGGCACGGTGTTCGACATCGGATCCGGCGCGCGGCGCGACCAGCTGCGCGCGATCATCGATGATGCGGAGCGTTATCCGCGCGCCATCATCGGCGGTGACCTGAACAGCGGTCGCGTAGGGAGTGTCGCGCGCGATCGGGGCTACTCATGGCCGACCGAGCGGAGCGCTCGCACGACGAGATTCGGGGCGCTCGATCATGTCTTCCTGCGCCGATTGGCGGCTGCTGGCGCAGGTGTCGTGATCAACAACCATGGAGCGAGTGATCACCGTGCCGTCTGGGTCCGCGCAGTGCTGAGGTGACGCGCTCCGCGGACAGGAACTACGAATGTTGTTTCACATTTGACGGATGCAGCGGTGGTCTCGGATCCCCCCATCTGGGGACGGCGCGCGATGTGAGCCCGTCGACGTGAAAGATTCGCGTTCTTTCGCTTCTAGAGGCCAGTGTTGGCGAGACGCAAACCCGGTGGGAGTATCCGTCCAATCCGCGGGTGGTTTCAACCGGTGAATGCAACACTATACAGCATTCACTGGAGGTAAACGTGGGACGTTCGTATCACCGGCTCTCGGCCGAGGAGATCGAAGTATTGTGGTCTCGGTGGCAGC
>JBKJMP010000246.1:0-4632 GCA_046596395.1 Gemmatimonadaceae bacterium | reverse complement strand
GGCGCGGGCCAGGCGGTGATGCGCGATTTCCGCACGCGGGTGAACCATGGTGCATCGGATCCCCGGAAAGATGGTGCTGCCGTGTCCGAGTTGCGGAAGATCAAGTAGGGACCGCCCTCACCGCTTTCCGAATCGCCCGAGCTCGATCTCCGACGCGAGGAAGCCAAAGCCCGGCCACCCGCGCGATTCCACTGCGCGCTGGAACCACGGGCGCGCGTTCGCCGTGTCGCCGCGCGCGAGATACCAGTTCCCGACGCCGAAGCTCAACGTCGCGACCTGGACGGCCGCGGTATCCGTCGGTGAGAGCACCTTGTCGGGGGTGATCACGCCGCGATAGAGGCGGAGTCGCTGCCAGTACGCCGTTGCACTCGTGATCTTCAGCGAGTCGGTGATCGGCGCGAGTGCCGTCCCGGCGTCCACACTGCGTCCCGCCCGTGCAAGCGCCATCCAGAGCCAGTCAGTGGACCCAGCCACCTCGTTGTCATTGGGCGCGCGACGCTGCGCCTGGGCGAACACGCGCGCCGCATCGGAGAACTCGCCGCGCATGAAGTGCGCGACGCCGAGGTGGTAGAGGATGTCGTAGTTGGTGGAGTCGAGCGTGTTGCCGCGTGTCAGATCGGCGAGCGCGAGGGCATAGTTGCCGATCGAGATGTACCGGTGCCCGCGCCAGCGATATAACAGCGGATCGCCTGGTGCGATGCTCATCGCACGTGTCAGCGTCGCGATGGCGGAGTGGTAGTCGCGAAGACCGGCCTGCGCGATGCTGAGCTGTAGGAGCGTCGCCACGTTGCGCGGATCCGCGGTCGCCGCAGTCATCGCACGCGCGACGGAGCCCGTGTCAGCCTGCGCGCGGAACTCTACTCCCGCGAGCGAGCGGTACTGCACCTGCGCGTGAACGGCGGGTGCGATGACGACAAGCGAGAGGATGAGGCGGAATGTGCGCATTGCGGCCACGGATTGGGTTGACGACCACCCAGACATTGCGGAGAAGTCGTCAATCCCGCCAGATGACTACGCCTCGAACACCAGGCTGCAGCACGTCACCGCACCCTCCGCCTTCGCCAGCTCGCTGAGGTCCACCGTGGCGACCTCCAAGCGGAGCGCGTCGAACAACTCCCGGGTGCGCGGATACTCGGAGGAGTAGACGAGCCTGTCGCCAACGCGCAGCGCATTCGCGGCGAAAGGCTCGCCCACATTCACATGAAGCACGCCCACGTCGGCGAACTGCGCCGGAGACACCCACGCCGAGTTGAGGAGCACGAGGTCATCGGCGATGGCAGTCGCCGCGCTCTTCAGGTGGAGGCAACCCCGAAAGTCGGTGGCGCGAACCTCGTAGCCATGCGGGGACACGGCGCGGCGCAACTGCGCGATCCCGGCGTCATTCGTCCGGCTCGAGCGGCCGACGTACAACGTCCGCCCCACGCGAATGACGTCACCTCCATCGAGCGTTGCCGGTGCGTCGAGTGTGACCAGTTCCCGGTACTGCGCGACTGCCACCGCCACCGCGACGGGCTCCGTTCGGCGCGACTCCGCACCAGGGCGCGTGATCACCGCGATCTCATCGAGCACGATCGCCGTGTCCTCGATGAACACCGAATCGGCAAGGTCGGGTGCAGCCGCGACCTGCACGACGTCGGCTCCCAGAGAGCGCAGCACCGCCTCATAGGCGGCATGTTGCACAATGGCGCGATCGGCATCGATCGCCGAGCGCGCCAGATGTGTCAATTCACACTCCGCCAGCCGTGGACTGACCGGCCGCGTGAGCGCGACGACCATTGCCTACTTCGCGACCTTCGCTGCCACTCCACGCGCGAGCGTCGTGGTCGCTCCGGCAATCGCCGCCGGCGGCGCCGACGTGGTCAAGCGCGACACCACATTACCCGTGACCGCATCGACGATACGCATGTCCACGAACACATTGGCGCCACGCGTGGTGAAGTTCGCATTCACAGCGTAGCGCGCGCCGGCCGCAGCGTCGGTGACGCGCAGCGAACCGCCATCCTCGACGCCGCTCACGAGCGCTGTGCGCAACGCGGCCGAGTCCGGGCGCGTGGCGTTGTCGAAGGTGACGCCAACGCGGACCACCGTCTGGGCGGCAGCGGGCACCGCAGCAACTGCAAGAACTCCAAGCGCCATGAGCGCGAACAATTTCGAGTAACGCATTGCCAGCTCCTTGCCGCTCTCGCGGCGATGCTTCGAGTCGCGACGCGCAGCGTCGCGGTGGGCACGTTTGAGCCCGGTATCTGATACACCCCCGCGGCAAGGAGGTTCAGGGCGTCATCCCCGGCGTTCCGTGATATGAGAAGGTGTGATGCGCGTCACACTCACCGCGCCTGCCTGCCGCATGACCAGCTCCAGCTCGCGTTGCAACAGTCCCAGTACGACCTCGACTCCCTCCTGACCGAACGACGCCAGCCCCCAGATATACGGACGACCGATCCCCGCGGCCGTCGCACCGAGCGCAAGCGCCTTGAACACGTCGGTCCCGCGGCGAAAGCCTCCGTCCACGATTACCGGCACGCGCCCGGCGACACCGGCCACGACTTCCGTCACACACGCAATCGCGGGGCGGAGGCTGTTCTCGGCGCGCCCACCGTGATTCGAGACGAAGAGCCCGTCCACGCCGTGCTGCATCGCGAGCTCGGCGTCCTCGCGGGTGACGATGCCCTTCAGCAGCACGCGCATCGACGTCGCATCCTTCATGCGCTTCACGAACTCCCACGTGGGAGTGCCCACTTCGGGCATCGGCGTGCCGGGCGCGAACGCCGATAGCATGGGCTTGCGCCGGTTGTCACGCCCGTCCACTCGCCCCGTGATTCCGGGCGTGGGCTTGCCGCCGAGGTGGCAACTGGCGCACGTGCGCGTGTCGAGCCACTGCCCACGCAGCATGGTCTCGCGGTTGCTGCCGCCCAGCAGGTCAACGGTGAGCACGATCGCCGGACAGCCGGCCTTCTCCACGCGCTTGATCATCTGCAGCGTCTGGTGCCAGTCCTGTCGCGGGTAGAGCTGGAACCACACGGGCTCACCGCGGGCAGCGCTCACGTCCTCGTACGAGGAGGTGGTGAGCGTGGACTGCACGAGCAGGTTGCCCTTCACCTTCGCGGCGCGCGCCACGGCAATCTCTCCGTCAGGATGGAACGCCTTGTTGCTCGCAACGGGATTCACGACGATCGGGGTACGCCACTGCTTTCCGAAGAGCGTGATGCTCGTGTCGACACGACTGACGTCCACGAGCCGGCGCATGCGCAGCTCGTAGCGGGAGAAGCCATCGCGGTTTGCGCGAATCGTGGCGTCGTCATCACTTCCGCCCATGAGGTAGGCCCAGTGCGCGATGGGCACCCGCTTCTGCGCCACGGGCTCGAAATCGAAGACGTTGAGGGCCTCGGCCGCTGACTTGATGTCGGGACCGTGCGTGGCGCCGTCGACGAGGTCGAGGGCGCGGGCGTGGTCGCGGGGCGAGCCGGCCAACAACTGCCCAATTCGCTCGATATCCCCTCCGCCCACGGCAAGCAGCGGGCTGCCAGCGAGAAAGGCGAGAAAGTCCCGGCGCGTCGACATGCCATTAAGCTGCAGCTCAGCGAAGGCGGGCGCCACCAGCTTCAACCAGCGGCTCTTCCCCAGGAGTGCATTGCGACCCAACGCTCTCATCGTTCGCTCATACCTGCTGCGCGGCGCGTACCTCTGGCTTGGCGCTCGCCTCCTGGCGTCGGCAGTAATCGCCGCCGCGGGAGTGGATCCCCTGCGCCTTTCCGCCACGACAATCGCAGCACTCATCCTGGTTACGTTCGTGCTCGGCCTGGCGGACATCCACCGCCGCCACGAGCGCGTCCTCCTCGGCAACCTTGGCGTCACCCACACGATGCTCGGCGTATTCCTCGCCGGACCCGCTCTGGCCGGAGAGCTCACGCTGCTCCTCGTCTCGAGCGCTCGATGATGACGTACGCTCTCGTCGCCGACTGCGTGAGTAAGGCCTTCGGCGATCGGCGCGTGCTGTCGTCGGCCTCACTGCGCGCTGTGCGCGGCGAGCTCCGCGTCCTCCTCGGCCGCAACGGGAGCGGCAAGTCCACCCTCATCAAGATCGCAGCAGGATGGATCCAGCCGGACAGCGGCAGCGTGCACCTCGATGGGATCGCGCTGCTGAACGCACGGCTGCCGTACCTCGCCGAACACGGATTGTTCTACCTGCCCGACCACGATCTCTTCTCGAGCGCGTTCACCGTCTGGACGCAACTCGAGATGTTGCGCCGCCAGTTCGACGGCCGCGACATCGATGCCGTGCTCGCCGAGGTTGGCCTCACGCGCGACGTGCGAGTGCGTCCACACGCGCTGTCGGGCGGCGAGCGACGCCGCGCCGAGCTCGCGGCGGCACTCGTGCGCCGGCCCACGTGCCTGCTCGCGGACGAGCCGTTTCGCGGCATGTCGCCGAAGGATTCGGAGGACATGGTGCGCGTCTTCCGGAGTCTGGCGGCTGCGGGGACCGCGGTGGTGATTACCGGACACGAGGTGCCGACGCTGTTCGCCGCGGCCGATCACGTGACGTGGTGCGCCGCCGGCACGACGTATGAGCTTGGGACACCAGCCTCCGCGTCAGAGCACGAGCGCTTCCGCAGCGAGTATCTCGGTCCGGGACGA
>JBKJMP010000210.1:0-5727 GCA_046596395.1 Gemmatimonadaceae bacterium | reverse complement strand
CGTGAACACCCTGCACCAGCAGAGCGATCGCTATCTCCGCATGCAGCTCTCGCTCACGCACGGCGAGACGCGTGCGCAACGCGAGCATCGCGCGATCGCGGCCGCGGCCCGTAAGCGCGACGCGGGCAAGGCGTCGCAGCTCATGCGGGACCACATCCTGAGTGCCGGTCGCTCTCTCGTGGAGTTCCTCGAGAGCCATCGTCGCGAGCAGGGGCTCGCGCGCGCGGGAGGCAAGCGGCGATGACGCACGCGTCACTTCCGACGTCGATCCGGGTGGTGGACTCGCACACCGAAGGGGAGCCCACCCGCGTGGTGATCGACGGATGGCCGCAGCCCGCCGGTGCGACGATGGCCGAGCGTCGCGACGACGTGCGTGCGCGGTTCGATGACCTGCGGCGCGCCGTGCTGCTCGAACCGCGCGGGTTCGATGCAATCGTCGGCGCACTGCTCACGCCGCCCGTGCACCCGGACTCCAACGCGGGGATCATCTTCTTCAACAACGGCACGTACCTCGGCATGTGCGGCCACGGCCTCATCGGCGTGGTGCGCACGCTCGAGTACCTCGGCCGGCTCGCACCGGGTGTTGCGCGGTTCGACACTCCAGTCGGTGCGGTGAGCGCGGAGCTCAGTGTCGATGGCACCGTGACCATACAGAACATTCCCGCATCGTTGCACGCGCGCGATGTTGCGGTGGAGGTGCCGGGTTACGGCAACGTTACGGGCGACGTTGCATGGGGAGGCAACTGGTTCTTCATCACGCATTCTGAGGGCGTGGCGCTGTCGGAGGTGGGGGAGCTCACGCGCTACACGCAGGCGATCCAGGATGCGTTGCGCACGCAGGGCATCACCGGCGCGAACGGTGGCGACATCGACCACATCGAGCTCTCGGCGCCACCGTCGCGCGACGATGCCGACTGCCAGAACTTCGTGCTCTGCTCGGGCGGGGTGTACGATCGTTCGCCGTGCGGAACGGGGACGGCGGCGAAGATGGCGTCACTGCACGCGCGCGGAGAGCTTGCCCTCGGCGAGCCGTGGCGGCAGCAGGGCATTGCGGGTGGCGTCTTCACGGGGTGGCTGACGTCGACTGAATGCGGCGAGCTCGTTCCGCACGTGCGCGGGACGGCATTCGTCACTGGAGAATCGACCCTGCACCTCGATCCGCGCGACCCGTTTCGGTACGGCATCACCGGCGAGACCGCGTCGGCGTGACGTCGTCGTCGCAGGATGTGATCGTGGTGGGGGCCGGGATCGTGGGCGCGGCGTGCGCACGCGCGCTCGCCATGGAGGGACTGCGCGTCCTCGTGCTCGACGCGAGTTTCGCGGGCGGTGGAACGACCGCGGCGGCCATGGGGCACCTCGTCGCCATGGATGATTCTCCAGCGCAGCTCGCACTGACCGCGCTGTCGCTCGACCTCTGGCGCGAGCTACTGCCGCGGCTCGGCACCGCCGTGGAGTACGACGCGTGCGGCACGATCTGGGTAGCCGAGAATGCCTTGCAGATGGCGGCGGTGCGCGAGAAGCAGGGAGTGTACGCGCAGCAGGGAATCGCGAGCGAGATGCTCGATGCCGCGGCACTGCGCGATCGCGAGCCGAACCTGCGCTCTGGACTCATGGGCGGTTTGCTGGTGCCGGGCGATGCGGTGCTCTATCCGCCGACCGCCACGCTGCGGCTGCTCGCCGACGCGCGGCGTCACGGTGCGAGGTTGCGTGAAGGTTGCCTGGTGGATGCCATCGTGGACGGCGGTGTGCGATGCGGTGCGGAGGTGCTCGAGGCGCGGATCGTGGTGAACGCGGCCGGCAATCAGGCGGCGGTGCTCACCCCTGAATTGTCGATCGTGCCACGGAAGGGGCATCTCGCGATTACGGATCGCTATCCCGGGTTCTGCCGGCACCAGCTCGTGGAACTGGGCTATCTCACGAGTGCGCACGTGATGTCGAGCGAGTCCGTCGCGTTCAACGTGCAGCCGCGAGCCACGGGGCAGGTGCTCATCGGGTCGTCGCGCGAGTTGGCAGGGTGGGATGCCACCACGAACGACAGCGTGCTCCGCCGCATGCTGCACCGCGCGCTGGATTTCATGCCGGCGTTGCGCGACCTCAGCATCGTTCGCACCTGGACGGGGTTCCGTCCTGCGACACCGGACAAGCTGCCGCTCATCGGCGCGCACTCGTCGCGCGCGGGGCTGTGGATCGCGGCGGGTCATGAAGGGCTCGGCATCACGACGTCGCTCGGCACCGCGCGCGTGCTCGCGGACCTCATCGTTGGTCGTGAGCCTGCGATCGACGCAGCCGCGTTCTCGCCGATGCGAGCGGTGCTGACGTCGTGAGTGCAGAACAGGAGCGAATGGTGACGATCACCGTCGGCGAGCGCGAGATTCACGCGCCATCTGAAGTGAGCGTGGCCGCGGCGCTGATGCTCGCCGGCGTGCGAGCGTTTCGCCGATCGGTGGGTGGAGAAGCACGCGCGCCTCTGTGTGGAATGGGTGTGTGTCATGAATGCCGAGTGACGATCGACGGCGTGCCGCATCGTCGAGCGTGTCTCGTGCCCGTCCGGGATGGCCAGCACGTGAACATCGAGGAGCCCGCGTGACGCGCTACGACGTGGCTGTCGTCGGCGCGGGGCCGGCAGGCATCGCGGCGGCGACGCGTGCGGCCGAATGCGGAGCGCGCGTCGTGGTGCTCGACGAGAGTCCGGAGATGGGTGGGCAGATCTGGCGGCATCGCGCGTCGAGGCGCAGCCACCTGCCGCGCGAGGCGCAGCGCTGGATGTCCCGGGTCGAGCAGTCGGGAGCGCGGCTCGCCTGTGGTGTGTCGGTTGCGTCGGCACGCCGCGAGACAGACGGCTTCGTGTTGCTCACCGAGCGCGCGAACGTTCCCGAGCAGATCCATGCGCGCGCGCTCGTGATCGCCACCGGCGCGCGCGAGCGATTTCTCCCCTTTCCCGGCTGGACGGTGCCTGGCGTGATCGGCGTGGGGGGCGCGCAGGCGCTCTTGAAGTCGGGCGTGTCGTTCGTGGGCAAGCGCGTGGTACTCGCCGGGAGTGGACCGCTGTTGTTGCCAGTTGCCGCCGCGCTGGCGGCCGACGGCGCGAGCGTTGTACTCGTGGCCGAGCAGGCCAGTCGCCGGTCGGTGATGAACTTTGCGCTCGGTCTCGTGCGCACGCCGGCGACGCTCGTGAAGGCGGCCAGCTATCGCGCGGCGTTCCTGCGAGCCGCGTATCAGTTCGGCACGTGGGTGATTGCGGCGCGCGGTGCAGGCCAGGTCGAGGATGTCGTGGTGACCAACGGGCGCACGACGCGGACGATTCCGTGCGATGTGCTCTGCGCTGCGCACGGGCTGACGCCAAATAGCGAGCTTGCGCGGCTTCTCGGTTGCGCGACGGACGTGCGGGGCGTAGTCGTGAGCGAGCGACAGGAGACGTCGGTCCTGGGAGCATATTGCGCTGGAGAGACGACAGGCGTCGGCGGCGAGCAACTGTCGATCGTCGAAGGTGAGATCGCCGGGCTCGCGGCGGCGTGTGCCGATGCGCCACAGGCGGCGCTCCATGCGCGTCGCACACGGCTGCGTGCAATGGCCGACCGGATGGAGCGCGCGTTCGCACTGCGACAGGAGCTTCGCACGCTTGCAGAACCCAGCACGATCGTCTGCCGGTGCGAGGACGTGCGCTTCGGCGACATCGATGCTGCGTGGTCGATGCGCCAGGCGAAACTGTACACGCGCGTCGGCATGGGTCCCTGCCAGGGACGCATGTGCGGGGCAGCGCTCGAATTCGTGCACGGCTGGCGCGGTGATTCAGTCCGCCTGCCTTCACAGCCTGTCCTGCTTTCATCCCTGGTTGCTGATCGTGGGCACTCTGACCCCGCATCGACCCGCACTCTGCCCCCAGACCGCCCCCCACTCTGACCCCAAGTCGCCACGCACGCTGATCCCAGATCGCTCCCCACTCTGACCCCAAAAGAAGCACATGGATCAATCCCACTGGGCCGGCGTATTCCCGGCCATCACGACGCCGTTCAAGCCCGACTTCTCGATCGACCACGAGGCACTCGCGACGCACGTGCGATGGCTCATCGCCAGCGGCTGCGTCGGCATCGTGGCGCTCGGCTCACTCGGCGAGTCGCAGACGCTCACGGCGGACGAGAAGGTGCAAATTCTGGAGACGATTCGCCGTGCGCTGCCCGACACGCCGCTCATCGCAGGTGTCGCGGGGCTGAGTACAGCGGAGTGCGTGGCGCTGGCCCGCCGCGCGGAGAGCGTGGGTTGCGCCGGTTTGATGGTGCTGCCGGCATACGTCTACAAGGGCGACTGGCGGGAGACGAAGGCGCACTACAGTGCCGTCATCAGCGCCACCCCACTCTCCTGCATGCTGTACAACAACCCGATCGCGTACGGTGTGGACGTAATTCCGAACCAGCTTGCGGAGCTCGCGGATCAGCACGCGAACCTGCACGCGGTGAAGGAATCCAGCGGCGACGTCCGTCGTGTGACCGCGGTCCGCGAGCGACTCGGCGACCGGCTCGCGATCTTCGCGGGGATGGACGACATGATCCTGGAGAGCGTCCCGATGGGCGCGGTGGGTTGGATCGCCGGCCTGGTGAATGCGTTCCCGGTCGAATCCGTCCAGGTATTCGAGATGGCCACGGCGGGCAAGCTGGTCGAGGCGCGCGCGCTCTACGACTGGTTCTTGCCGCTGCTACGCCTCGACACGGTGCCGAAGTTCGTGCAGCTCATCAAGCTCGTACAGGCCGAGGTGGGGCACGGCACGGCGACGGTGCGCGCACCGCGTATGGAGATCGTCGGAGCGGAGCTCGAAACCGTGCGTGCACTGATCCGTGAGCGCGTCGCCGCGTTGCCGGGCATTACCACGCGTGCGTAATCAGCGCGGTGGCTTCGTGATTCGACGGATCGATGCGAGCGCGCCCGAATCGCGGGTGCGGTACTTGTCGGCGAGCGCCTGTGCCTTGTACAGGCGTGCGTCGTACCGCGTTCGCCCGTCATCGGTCACCTGGCTTTCGCGGTATCGGGTGATCAGGTCAACCTCGTCGTCGTAGCGCTCGAGCGAGCGGTAGACGGTGGCGAGGCGCCCACAGAGCCAGGGAGGGATGGGCGCCTTGGACGCGGTGCACTTTCGCACTGCGTCCTCGAGCAGGAGCGCCGCGCCAGCGTGGTCCCCGTTGCGTATCAGTTCCTCGGCGGCACGGGCCTCGCGCTCCGCTTCACCGTCACGATCGTCTGCAATTGGGCGATACCCAGGCATGCTCTACCGGTCGGTGTGAGCCCCGTACTGGCTAGACAGTTGGCAGCAGCATCGCGTACGCAGCCACGCCGACGCCGTAGCACTCGCAGCAAGCGCTCTCCAGCCCCTGGCGATCCTTGACCGTGATGCGGCCGTGCCGGTAGCTGATGAGTCCCGACCGTTGCAGTGAGCCTGCGGCCTCCGTGACTCCGGCGCGTCGAACGCCGAGCATGTAAGAAAGGAACTCCTGTGTGAGGACGAGCTCGTCGCCGATCACGCGGTCGTGCGTCATGAGCAGCCAGCGCGCACATCGTTGTTCGAGGGAATGCAGGCGGTTGCACGCTGCGGATTGCGCGACGATCTCGAACAGGCTCTGAGCGTAGAGGTCGAGCACCGAGCCGAAGGACGCGCCCGTCCGGGTCTTGATGGACTTGCTGCTGGCGGCGCGGAGCAGGGATTCGGTAGGCATGCGACTCGCGGTCCCCGCGACCTGG
>JBKJMP010000172.1:0-6040 GCA_046596395.1 Gemmatimonadaceae bacterium | reverse complement strand
CAGTGATTACTTCGCGGCCGGAGGCTTCCCCGAGGTAATCGCGCCGAGCCAGAGGCGCGGGACCTTGCAGCCCGCGAGCTCGGCGGGATCGAACGTCCATTTCGCCACCGCGGTCTTGAAGCTGCTCGCGAGCCAGGGATGCGTGGTCTTCAGCACCTTGAAGGACGACATGTCGGCCTTCCCCGTCGTTTCGACGATCACGGTGACACGCACCTCGTTGTACTTCGCCTTCTTCACGGCAGCGGGCATCGCCTTGCCCTGCAGCGCCGACGGGACGCTGGCGCGGGGCGCCGCGAGCCGATCGACGGCAAGATCGGGCTTCGCCCGGGCGCGGCGCACGGCTTCCACGCAATCGCCAGCGCGGAGGACGTCGGACGCCGGCGGCGCAACGCGCACCGGAGTCTCCGGCACCATCTCGGGCTCGGGATCGGGATTGCGCGCGCACGCGGCGAAGAGTGGCAGTAGGACGAGCGTGCGAAGGATGCGTTGGTTCATGATGGTATTTGTGATGGCGCTCACACGAGCGCAGATGGGCAGACGTCGGCTAGCATGCACGCTCCGCACCGCGGCGCACGCGCGTCGCACACCTGGCGTCCATGCTCGATGAGCAGGTGTGAGAGCATCGTCCATCGCTCCTGCGGAAACAGAAGTATCAGGGCCTGCTCGATCTTCACGGCATCGGTTCCCTTCGTGAGCCCGAGACGATTGCTCAACCGGGTAACGTGCGTGTCCACGACGATACCATCATTGCGCCCGAAGGCATTGCCGAGGATCACATTCGCCGTCTTTCGTCCTACCCCCGGAAGTGCGACAAGTGCGGCCATGTCGGCGGGAACTTGTGCGCCGTGTCGCTCCACGAGCCCCGTTGCCATGCCGATGAGGCTCCGCGCCTTGCTGCGAAAGAAGCCGGTGCTGCGGATGATCTCCTCCACGGCCGTTGGCTCCGCGCTCGCCAAGGTGATCGCATCCGGATAACGCGCAAAGAGCGCGGGGGTCACCATGTTCACGCGCCTGTCGGTGCACTGCGCGCTGAGGATCGTGGCAGAGAGCAATTCGAACGCATTCGTGAAGTCCAGCGCGCAATGGGCATCTGGATACTGGGCGAGCAATCGGTCGAGTAGCACACCGGCGTGCACCTTGAGCGCGGCACCACGCGGACGTGCGCGCTTGCGTGCAGCCATCTAGGCGCCTCCGCGTGCGCGCCGCGACTCGGCGAACGCGAGGACGTGATCCACGTCACGCGTGTTGAGCACGTGGCGCGCCTCGAGCCCTGCCTTGCGCGCCATCCCGACACCGGTCGCCACGTAATCGAGATTGCCGGTGGAGTGTGCGTCGGGGCCGATTTCCATCGTGCAACCGAACGAGAGTGCCTGTGGAATCAGGCGCCAGTCGAGGTCGAGGCGATGCGGATCGGCGTTGAGCTCCACCGCCACGCCCACCGCGCCCGCCTTCTCCAGCACGGCCTCCATGTCGATCGCATAGGCATCGCGCGAGAGGAGCAATCGTCCCGTCGGGTGGCCGAGGATGGTGAGGTAGGGATCGTCGAGGGCGCGCAGGACGCGGGCCGTCATCGCGCCGCGATCCATCGCGAATCGCGAGTGAATCGAGCCGATCACGAAATCGAAGGTCTTCAGGACGTCGGCGCCGTAATCGAGTGCGCCGTCGGCGAGGATGTCGGCCTCGATCCCCTTGAGGATGCGGAAGCCGGTCATCATCGCATTGAGCGCGTCGATCTCGCGGTGCTGCTGCGCCACCTGCGCGACGGACAGCCCACCGGCGTAAAACGCCGCCAGGGAGTGGTCGGTGATGCCGATGTAATTCCATCCACGCGCCTGCGCGGCCCTGGCCATCACCTCGATCGTCGCAGTGCCATCCGAATACGTCGAGTGACAGTGCAGTGCGCCGCGGATGTCGCTCAACTCCAGTAGCACCGGCATGTCGCCGCGCGCGGCGAGCTCGATCTCGTGCCCGTCCTCGCGCATCTCCGGTGGGATGAACGGCAAACCCGCGCGTGCGTAGAGCTCCTCCTCGGTCGCGATGCGGACGGCCTTGCCCTTTGCGTGGCGCAGCACATCGCCCTCGAGGGAGTAGCCGCGCGCCTCGAGCAGCTCCGTCACCGCCGCGACGTGTGATGCCGATCCCGTCGCACGCCAGAACGCGACGGCGAAATCCTGCTCGGCAACGCAAAACAGGTCGAGGTGCGCGCCATCGGCGAAGGTGATCGAGGGCGAAGCCGTCTCGCCGCGCTCCACATTCCTCATGCCGGGCGCGCCGGCGAACGCCCGCGCGACCTCCACCGGATCCACTCGGCACGCCGCGACGACGTCCACGTCGCCCGTGGTCTCGAGGTGGCGCCGCACCGACCCCGCGATCTCGGCGACCACGATGTCGGGATGCGAGCGCACGACTCCCAGCAGTGCGCGCGCGTCGGCGAGTCCGCGACCGTAGAGCACGCGTTGCCCCGACGTCCGCCGAACCTCGATGCCGCGCAGGATGCGCTGGGCCGTCTTGGGCCCGAAGCCCTTGAGCTTTGCGAGGCGTCCGTCGCGTGCCGCTGCCTCGAGCGCATCGAGCGAATCGGCGCCGAGCTGCTCGTGAACGAGGTGGATCTTCGCGACTGCGAGCCCGGGCACGTTGAGCAACTCGACCAGCCCCTCGCCGGTCTCGGCGCGGAGCTTCTCGAGATAGCTGGACGCTCCCGTCTCGATGAGATCGCGGATCACGCCAAGCGTCGCCGGGCCGATGCCCTTCGTTTTTGCGAGCTCACCGGAGCGGTCGAGGGCGCCGAGGTCGTCGGTCTCGAGGGTGACGACGGAGCGGGCCGCGCGGTCGTATGCGCCGACCTTGAACTTGCTTTCGCCTCTCAGCTCGAGGAAGGCTGCGATCTGCTGAAGCGTATGCGCAGCCGTTCGGGGATCCATTCCGGAAAATAACTGCCCAGCGCGGTGGTCCGACGTTACCGCGGCAGGTCCCAGATCTCCACGCGATTCAGCGCGACGATCGGCACGGCCACGCGGTTCCGCCGGGTGTCCACCGCGATGTCCGCCGGCGGGCCACCGGTGCGAATGATCGCGCGACCCGTGCCCGCGACGAACAGGTGCAGGCTGGTGTCGGCCTGGCTCGCGACGAGCAGCCGGCCCCCGGAGAGAATCTCCACACCGTCGAACCGCGCACCCGGACTCGTGCCGACGCTCACCATCTCGGTGCTGCCTGGCGTCCATGCGCGGATGGTGTGCCCGCCACCGAAGGGCACGACGAGAAAGCGCCGGTTCGCCGCATCCCAGGTGATCCCGTTCGGTGAGCCGAGGAGGACGTCGGTGAGCACGAGCGTTGGACCGCCGCGAACGCGGTAGATCTTGTTGCGTCCGGTGTCGGTCACGTAAACCGCGCCGTCGGCATCCGCGGCGACGTCGTTCAGGAAGCCCCGATCGAGGGCGGTGAAGTCCACGGTTGCGAGCACCGCGCCGGTGCGCCGATCGAAGCCGCGTACCGCATCGGCATCGGCAACCCAGAGGGTGTCGCCCACGATCGTCATGCCGCGCGGTGCGTGCAGCGAGACGCCCCCGGCGCCGCCAGCGATGAAGCGGAGGTTCTCCACACTGCCGTTGGGGCGCATGCGGCTGATGAAGCCGTTGTTGTCGGTGGCGCCGGGGTTACCCGTGCCCCAGTTGCTCACGAAGTAGACGTCCTGATCTGGATCGTAGCGAACGGCTTCGGGCGCGACGAACCCCTCCACGAGAGCGATACGAATCGCGGCGGCCGGAGAAGCCGTGCCCGCATTCCTGGAACTGGAGGAGCATCCCACGAGCGCCGATGCCCCGAGTGACAGGACGAGAGCGGCCCGTGCGTGAACGGAACGAGTCATGGTGCGAACTCCGATTGGAGGACTGCTGCGTGCTCCTCAGTCACCGAATCTATTCTGGCGAGATGGTGAGCGTCTTCCCTGTCCTCCCGGCGAGGCGAGCGAGCTAGGTCTCGATGCCGGCGAACGCGGTGAGCTTCTCGATGATTTCGTGCAACTGCCGTTCGGTCAGCTCGATCTCCGCTGCTGCCCCGTCGGAGTCGAGAAGCCCCGCGCGCATCGAGATCGCCACCTGGTTGAGGTACCTGATCTTGCCCAGGATCTCGTCCGTCGCCCGGCGGAGCCCGATGAATCGGCGCTTTTCGGCAAGGGCCCTGCGGTAGCGCAGGAGGATGTCCTGCTGCGTGAGGCGGCGCGCGAGGGCGAGGGCCTCCTCGCGCGTGCGGCCCGGCAGCGCGCCGCGGTCCGGGAGGCCGGCGTCCTCCCACGACTCGTCGGCGAACCACAGTCGGCCGACATACTCGATGCCGTCGAACGCGACCCGGCAACTCACGTTGAAGCGCCGGCCGTCGTATTCGAGTGTCGCGATGTGCGGTTGTACGGTCTCGTCGGCCACAGCCCCCCTAAATGACGAGTGAACTTGAGGTCGCGGGCTCGCGCAGGAAGGCGAGCAGTGGAGGGAACAACCCCGCGGGTTGTTCAACATAGGGTACGTGCCCGCAGTCTTCTAGGACAAGGCACGAAGTATCGAGCGCCTTTGCCACCGCCTGCGAGGACTCGAGTGGGATCGGGTCCTGTCTCCCGTGCACGACGAATGACGGAATCCGCAGCGCCGACAGCGCCGGCAGGAGATCGAAGTCGCCGAGCGAGGCCCAGATGGATTGCTGCACGCGGCCGGTGACTCGAAAGGGGGTGAGATCGCGCGCGCGGCGCGGGTCGGCGAAGTAGCCCGCCACGCTGAGCTCGAACGTCCGCTGCCGGAAGGCGGCGGGATCGCGCTCGCGGAGACCCGACTCCGCGAGTTCCTGGCGCATGGCGGCAACCTCCGGACCCGCCTGGCGGAGGGCGAACTCCGTCTCGAACGCGTCGCGCCACGCCCGAGTGACGGGGGCGGGATCCATCAGCGCGAGCTTCGTGGGCACGGGAGCGCCGCCATCTGTGGCGTAGAGCATCGCGAGCAGGGCACCCCACGAGTAGCCGACGAGGGTGAAGGGTTCGACGGAGAGCTCCTCGGCAACGAGTGCGACGTCTGCCACCTGCTCCCGCCAGCCGATGACCGCGCGGTCATCATCATGCTTCGAGCGGCCGCCGCCGCGCTGGTCGTAGGTGACCAGCCGGTGCTCACGGGCCAGCTCGAGCATCTGGGGCAGCAGGTAGTCATGGCTCGCGCCAGGGCCGCCGTGCAGGAGGAGGATTGGCGGGGCGTCAGGCTCGCCGTATTCGCACCAGTACAGCGGGACGGCGGTACTGCGCGTGAAGCCGGACCGAGGGGGGGCAGGGAGCATGACAGTCAAAGTATCGACGAGGCGGGCGGTTGCGGTTGCGACTGCGGGGCGGGACGCGTGCGGCGTGCGGCGTGCGGCGGACGGGTGCGGTTGCGACGGCGCCACGGGGCCTGGTTCAAGATTCGAAGGCGCGATCGGTTCCCTTCGCGCGCAATGCGCCGGTCAATGCGAGCAGCAGAGCGCGGATGCGCGAGAGAAGCACCAATCGTTCCTCGATCTCATCATCCGAGAGCACCCCGCGCGACGCTTGATACCACGGAAAGCACTCGCGCGTCGAGCCGAGCGCGTACCCGATAATGCGCAGCCGATCCGTGCGAGTTGCCCGGCTGTAGCCCTCGCTCAAGTGTGCGCTGATCGAGGCAATTGCGTCGTCCAACTGGTCACTCGTTGAGGCACGCGGTCTCGCGCGTCGGACCGCGGCGCAGTCTGCCCGAGACACGTGCACGAGGTACATCGACGCGCGATAGACCTCGAGCTTCCAAAGTGGGTCACTGGTAATGGACGGCGAGCATGTGAGTTCCCACTCGAGCTGGTCGTCGGATTCGTAACGCGGCATGCGGAAGGCTTGCTCCGCGCAGCGTCCGGAGCGTCATCAAACTATTTCAGGCTGACACCTTTCCATGCACTGCCGGGCGTCCCGCGACTGTCCTCCGCACGCCGCACGCCGCACGCGTCCCGGTAGCAGCTGCCAACCGCAACCGTCCGCCGCACGCCGCACGCGTCCCGGTCGCAG
>JBKJMP010000150.1:0-9203 GCA_046596395.1 Gemmatimonadaceae bacterium | reverse complement strand
GCCTCATCGCGAACCTGCCATCCGGCCGAGCGTCGCCGCCGGCCGAGCTGCGGCACGCGCGCAAGACGTAGTCGCGCCCGACTCTCGCGCGATCTGCATGCGCATGTTTTCTTCTCGAATGCCCCAGTCCGTCCGCGAGAGATTCTCGATCGCCCTGGAAACCCTCGTCGAGCAGGTCAAGGGCGACCGCTCCATCCTGGCGGCCATCCTCTGCGGCAGCCTGTCGCACGATACCGTCTGGTCAAAGTCGGACGTCGATCTGGTGCTCGTCACGGTGGACGACCGCAAGCCCCAGGGGAACGCTGGCATCGCGCTGTACGCCAGCGGCGTGAACGTGCATGCGATGCTCATCTCGCGCACGGAGTTCCGCCGAGCCGTGGAAGGTTCGATCCGCAACTCCTTCATGCATTCGTTCCTTGCCAAGGGACGCCTGCTCTACACCCACGACGACACCATCGCGGACCTCTGCGCGCGGCTCGGCGAGATCGGGGAGCGCGATACGCAGCTCCAGCTCTTCCGCGCGGCGAGCAGCGTGCTCCCGCCGCTCTACAAGGCGCACAAGTGGATGATCACCCGCGGTGACCTCGACTACACCGCCCTCTGGATCCTTTACGCCGCAACGCCCCTGGCTCAAGTGGAGGTGATCGCCGCACGACAGCTCGTCGATCGCGAGGCGATCCCACAGGCAACGAAGCTCAACCCAGCGCTGTTCACGATCGTCTACACGAACATGCTGAATGCGCGGAAGACTCGCGCCTACGTGCAGGCGGCGCTCGATACCATCGATGCGTACATGGCTGAGCGTGCGCCGTCGCTCTTCGCGCCAATTCTCGACCACCTGCGCGACGCCGGCGAAGCGCGGTCGTGCACGGAGATCGAGGACCACTGCAAGCGCAACTTCGACGTCGGCAGCGCGACCACCACATGCGAGTACCTCGCGGACCGGGGTCTGATCGGCAAGGCGTCGATCGCCACGCGACTGACTAGACGCAGCAATGTGGACGTGCAGGAGTTGGCCTTCTATGCGCTCGACTGATGGCGGCGAAGAAGCGTAGCGCAGCGAAGTCTTGCGTTGCGGCAGCGCGCACGACCGTCTCCGTGCAGGGCGCGCGAGTGAACAACCTGCGCAACGTGTCGCTCGAGATTCCGCGCGACAGCCTCGTCGTCATCACGGGTCTCTCGGGGTCCGGAAAGTCGAGCCTGGCGTTCGATACCATCTATGCCGAGGGCCAGCGGCGGTACATGGAGTCGCTCTCAACGTATGCGAAGCGGTTCATCGCGCAGGTCGCCAAGCCGGACGTCGACTTCATTTATGGTTTGTCTCCTGTGATCTCCATCGAGCAGAAGACGACCGGGACCAACCCGCGCTCGACCGTCGGCACGATGACCGACATCGCGAGCTACCTCAACCTCCTCTTCGCGACGATCGGGGTTCCCCACTGCCCGCGCACCGGCGAGGAGACGCCGAGCCGCTCGGCGAACCAGATCCTCGAGGCGATCCTGTCGTTGCCGCAGGGCACGGAGATCGAGCTGCGCGCGCCGGTGTTCACGGTGTACGGCGAGGAGCTGGACTACGTCTTCACGGACGTGCGCAAGAAGGGCGTTCGTCGCCTGATCATCGACGGCAAGATCGTCGACATCTCGGGCACGGTGGAGCTCGACGAGGCGAAGGTGCGCCACATGGACGCGATCGTCGATCGCTTCGTGGTGAATCGCAAGCAGGAGAAGGTCATCAAAGCCGGCATCGCTGCGACGCTCCTCGTCGGCGACCGGTTGATGCAGGTGCACATCGTGAAGGGCGCGAGCAAGGTGGAGGCAGACCGCTTCTACAAGGGTCTCGTGAGCCCTACGCACCACTTCGTGTACGGCGACGTGACGCCGGAGTTCTTCGTCTTCAACCTCCCCGAGAGTGCCTGCCCCACCTGCGGTGGGCTCGGCGTCTACAAGCTCACGCATCCGGAGCTGCTCGTGCCCGACACGACGCGCAGCATCCGCGGCGGCTGCTTCGTGCGCGAGGCATTCAAGTACAACCCGGATACGTGGGACGGGCGCGTGATGTACAGCGTGTCGCAGAAGCTTGGCTTCTCGCTCGACACGCCGTGGCGCGAGCTGCCCGAGGCTGCACGCCACGCGGTGCTCTACGGCATCGAGGGAAAGATCCGCGCGACCGCGCCTCCCGACGCGAAGGAGAACAACCGCGACTGGGAGCGGCACGAGGTGGGTTTCAGCGGCATCGCGCACCGCATCGAGCGACACTATCGTCGTTATCGCCAAAGCGGCGAGGCCAACTCGGGGATGGAGGCGTGGCTCGACAAGGTCATGGTCGAGCACACGTGCCCCGACTGCAAGGGCGCCCGGCTGCGCGCGACGCGGCTGCTCTTCACGATCGCCGGCCGCAACATCTTCAATGTCGGCCAGGTCAACTTCGACGAGCTCCACGCCTTCCTCGGCACCGTAAAGCCGTCGGGGCGCGGCGCCGATGCGGGGCGTCATGTGCTCCATGAGGTGCGCGCGCGGCTCGAGCTGCTCCTCGGCATCGGCCTCGACTACCTCAACTTCAATCGTCGCTCGAGCACGTTGTCGGGAGGAGAGTCGCAGCGCATCCGGCTCTCGACGCAGATCGGCTCTGGCCTGATGGGGATGCTGTATGTGCTCGATGAACCGAGCATCGGGCTGCACCCGAAGGACAACGTGAAGATGATCGCGACGCTCGAGAACCTGCGCGACATCGGCAATACCGTCATCGTCGTCGAACACGACGAGGACACCATTCGCGCGGCAGATCACATCGTGGAAATGGGGCCGGGGCCGGGCGTGCACGGCGGGACGGTCGTGGTCCAGGGCACGATTACGGATGTGATGAAGTGCAAGGCGTCGCCGACCGGGCAGTTCCTGTCGGGTAAGCGCACCATCGCCACGCCGACGGTGCGCAGGAAGGGCACCGGGAAGTCGATCGTCATCCGCGGCGCTCGCGAGAACAACCTCAAGTCGGTGGACGTCGAGATCCCACTCGGCAAGATCGTCGCGATCACCGGCGCGTCGGGATCAGGCAAGAGCACGCTCGTGAACGACATCCTGTACAAGGCGCTGTGGAAGCGGCTCGTCGATACGCGCACCCTGCCCGGCGATCACGACGGCGTGGACGGCATCGAGCTCGTGCACAAGGTCGTGAGCATCGACCAGTCGCCGATCGGACGGAACAGCCGCTCCAACCCGGCGACGTACATCGGCTTCTACGACACCATCCGCGACCTCTTCACGCAGGCGCCGCTGTCGGTAGAGCGCGGGTACAAGGCGGGCCGCTTCAGCTTCAACGTGAAGGGCGGCCGCTGCGAGGAATGCCAGGGTGAAGGCGTGATCACCACGCAGTTGTACTTCATGCCGGATGTCGAAGTCACGTGCGGCGCGTGCAAGGGCGCGCGCTTCAATGCCGAGACGCTGGAGGTGACGCTACGTAGCAAGACGATCGACGACGTGCTGAACATGTCCGTGGAGGAAGGGGTTCGCTTCTTCGCGAGCGAGCCCACCGTTGGCCGGAAGATCCAGGTGCTCGACGACCTCGGACTCGGCTACCTCACGCTCGGGCAGTCGGCAACAACGCTGTCGGGCGGTGAGGCGCAGCGCATCAAGATCGCCACGGAGCTGAGCAAGCTGCAGCGCGCGAAGCACACCATGTACCTGCTCGACGAGCCGACGACGGGGCTGCACCTCGCAGACGTCGAGCGTCTGTTGGAGTCACTGAACAAGCTCGTGGACGCGGGGCACTCCGTGCTGCTCATCGAGCACCATCTCGATGTCATCAAGACGGCGGATCACGTCATCGACCTGGGCCCGGATGGGGGGCACGCCGGAGGGCGTATCGTGATCAGTGGGACGCCCGAGGATGTTGCCGCGTGCAAGGCATCGCACACCGGGCGGTTTCTCAGAGCCAGGCTAGGGTCGTGAATTTGGAAGTACGCAGACAAAGCTGAGGCGCTGAGCGCGGGCGCGGGCCTCCAGCAAGGAGCAATACAGAGCTCCAGCTTGGGCTCGGGCTGCAGCTCGAGCTCGATAGGCTCAATGCTGGAGGCTCCACGCTCGTGCTCATCGCCAGCCTCGCCTCGAGACTCGATCCAGCCTTGGCGTCGAGCGGACCCTCGGCGTGCCAGTGCACCCTGCCCTGCCGATCGATGAGGAACACCTGGATGCGGTCCTCAGTGCCGATCTTCAGCGCGTCGCGAAACGGCGTCTTGTCGATGTACAGCGTGATCGTGGCCTCCCGAACGGCCTTGTCGGGAATGCCGCTGCGCATCCCGCCGTCGATGAAGGAGCGCATGATCCGATACCGCCTGCCGAGCGTGGGGATCTCGTAGACGCGAACGTCGGGGCGGGCGGCGGCGACCGTCTTCAGGAACGGCAACCAGGTGTCCACGTCGCGCTGCTGCTCTCGCTTGAAGGCGACCATGACGACGTTGAGGCTGCCCTCGAAATCACCTGGCAGGACGAAGCGGCGCCCCTCGAGGTTCGTCCCTTCGATTTTGGGGAACCGGCCAAGGGTGTCCGCGGGCGCGCCGGGCGCTCCCGGCGCGCGGGCTTGGACGCTCACTGCCGAGAGGGACAGGAGAATCGCATACGTCGTGAGTCTGGTTGTCTTGTTCATCATTTGTTCAGATAACCTAGGACCTTTCGTTGCATTTGTCAACCAAAAAGCTGGACATTCGATTGACAACGGCTGGACAGCCTGCGATCATTACCCATGAATCAGAATGCGTGTCGTGTTGACTAACCCTGGACTGCCGCCTGTCCGTCTCGTTACTGGCGCCAGCGGGTACGTCGGCGGCCGACTCGTCCGCCTCCTCCACGAGGGTGGAGGCACCGTTCGGTGCATGGCGCGCCGGCCCGACGAGCTCCGCGCGCGGATGCCACGCTCCGTCGAGGTCGTCGCGGGCGATGTGCTCGATCCGGCGTCGCTGGCGGAAGCCCTGGCTGGGGTTCACACGGCGTTCTACCTCATCCACGCCATGGCGTCGCTGCGCGACTTCGAGCGCGAGGAGCGGGAAGGCGCTGCCAACTTTGCGCGCGCGGCCAGGACAGCCGGCGTTCAGCGCATCATCTATTTGGGCGGGCTCGGTGGCGACACCGAGCTCTCGCCACACCTGTCGAGCAGGCACGAGGTTGGTCGCATCCTCCGCGAGAGCGGGGTCCCGACCATGGAGCTGCGCGCGTCCATCATCATGGGATCGGGGAGCCTGTCGTTCGAGTTGGTGCGGTCGCTCGTGGAACGGCTGCCGGTGCTCATCACGCCACGCTGGGCGAGCCAGAAGACGCAGCCCATCGCCATCGGGGACCTGCTCGCGTACCTGATTGCGGCAGCGGAGTTGCCGGCCGGACCGAGCGAGATCGTTGAGATCGGTGGCGCCGATCGCGTGTCCTATCTCGATCTCATGCGCGAGTTTGCGGCGCAGCGCGGCCTCTCGCGGCTGTTCGTGCGCGTGCCCGTGCTCACGTCGTGGCTCTCGAGCCGGTGGCTCGGGCTCGTCACGCCGGTGTACGCGCGCGTGGGCCGGAAGCTCATCGACAGCCTGCGCAGCGAAACGGTCGTGCGGTCATCGCGCGCCGAGGGGTTGTTTCCGGCGGTTCGGGTCGTGGGCATGCGAGAGGCGATTCGGCTCGCGCTCGCGAACGAGGATCGCGAGTTCGCGGAGACGCGGTGGTCGGACGCACTGTCCTCCGCGGGGACCGCGCAACCGTGGGGTGGCGCGCACACCGGTTCGCGGCTGGTGGATTCGCGCAGTGCCCTGCTGGACTGCGGGACGGACGCCGCGTTCGCGCCCATCGAGCGCATCGGCGGACAGACCGGGTGGTACTACGGCGACTGGCTCTGGCGCCTGCGTGGCGCACTCGATCTTCTGGTCGGGGGCGTGGGGATGCGCCGAGGTCGCAGGAATCCCGTCACGCTGCTGGCTGGCGACGCGGTGGACTTCTGGCGCGTGGACGCGATCGATCGCGGACGAATGCTCCGCCTCCGCGCCGAGATGAAGCTTCCCGGACGTGCGTGGCTTCAGTTCGAAGTCGAGGAGCGCGGTGGCCGGAGCGTGGTGCGGCAGACGGCGATCTTCGAGCCGCGCGGCCTGGCCGGCCTGCTCTACTGGTATGCGCTCTATCCCCTGCACCAGTTCATCTTTGCGGGGATGCTGCGTGGCATTGCACGGGGGTCAGCGTCGTTGGCGCCCCAACGACTCTGACCCCAAAGCGCAATCGACTCTGACCCCGCGAATGCGAGGGTGTAGCTTCCAGTCGCCGCGCACGCCACTCAACTGGGAGAACCGATGGACGCCGCCTCGTTCGACTACTCCGCCGCCATCGTCGCCCACCTGATCTATTTCGGCATCGCGATTGTCGCGACGGGAGTGTTCGTGGCGATCTACGTCACCGTGACGCCGCACCGCGAGTTCACGCTCATCAAGCAGGGCAACATCGCCGCGGCCATCTCCCTCGGCGGCGCCCTCCTCGGCTATACGATCCCGCTCGCCAGGGCCGTGTCGCAGAGTGAGAGTGTGCGCGACATGATGCTGTGGAGCGGCGTCGCGCTCGTCGCGCAGTTGCTCGCGTACGGCGTTACGCGGCTGATCCTGCCGCGATTATCATCTGATGTCGATGACGGCAAGATCGCGTCGGGCGTCTTCCTCGCGGTCGTCGCGTCGTGCGTCGGCCTGCTCAATGCGGCGGCGATGACCGAGTGATTCCGGGCGGCGGACCGGCGGGGTGGGCGCGGCACGCCGGCGGCTGTTCGATGCTGTACGTAAGGTTGGCGATCCGCCACGCCTTGTCGACGCGCAGCAGCGTGAAGACGTCGACGCCGCAGTGCGACCAGGCCTCGTTCACGTAGATGTCGTAGGGCAACCACACCACCGCCACGGCTCCCGCAACGCGGACGTCGCCGTCGAAGCCGCGCTCGATGATGCGCCCGCGCTGCGTTTGCGCGCGTAGCTCGGCCGCGGAGCGGACGCTGTAGCCCGTGCGGTTGCGACCGCCGCCCACCGGATACATCTGCGCCTCGGGCACCATCAGGTCCGTCAATGCCACGAGGTCATTGGCGTTGATGGCGGTGAGCGCCGAGTCCACGACGGCGATGATGGACAGGCGCTGGGTGTCGCGCGGTGCGGCTTGCGCGCTCGCGCCTTCGGGATGCGCAAGGCACGCGCAGGCGAGGAGGAGGGGGAGGAGGGCGCGGACTCGGACAGCCATGATCGCGGCGTGGGTGCGAGGGATAGCGGGACGTTTGGGGTCAGAGTCGATCGCTCAACGACTCTGACCCCAAATTGAAACGCCAGATCAGCGACCGATCGACATCCGCGATGCGCGCGCGACCCGTGAGTGCCATCGCCTGCGTCAATTCGCGGAGCAGAACACGCGCTTTCCACCGCCGAGTGTGATCGGGTAGACGAGCAGGTGCAGCTCATCCACGAGGTCGTGCTCGATCATCGCGTGTACGAGCTGGCTGCTTCCATCCGTGAGAATGTTGTTGCCCGGCGTGGCCTTCAGCGCGCGGATCGTTTCGATGACATCGTCGCGGATGACCGTCGTGTTGCGCCAGACCGGGTTCTCGAGCGTGCGCGAGACGACGTAGTGCGCCGGCCCATTCATCGCATCGCCGAACGGATCGCCCACCGGCAGCGGCTCGAACGCCTCGGCGTGCGTGACATAGGTGCGCCGGCCGAGGAGGAAGGCGTCGCAGTCCTTGATCAGGTCGAAGAAGGTGGCGCCGATGTCGTCGTGCCAGTAGGGGATCGTCCAGCCGCCGTGCTCGAATCCACCGTCGCGATCCTCGTCCTTGCCGCCGGGGGCCTGCATCACGCCGTCCAGGCTCACGAATTCCGATACGATCAGCTTTCTCATGGGAGTCTCCTGTCAAGGTTCGCCGGTGCTGGCTCACTTACGCGACGAACGAAGGCGGGCGAAATCGACAGGACTGGAAGGGGCGGTGTCATGCCGTGCGCAGTTCTAGCCAGCTTCGCCACCCGGGGCGGGGCGACGATTTCGTCTCGTTAACGGTCTCGCGCGCGGGCGACGTGCCTTCGGGTTGCTCCCGGCTCCGGCGTCGTCCGAAGTAGGCGCCGAGCGCAACGCCCAGGATCGCGGTCATGAGGGTAGCGCCGCGACTGCCACCGACGGCTGCCGGCCAGGTGAAGTCGCGGGCGAGCGCGTACCCCACGACGTCGGCGATCAGGACGCCGGAGAACAGCACGATGAGGATGCGTGCGCGGAGCCGGTACGCCACGGCGAGTCCGAGTATCGCCCCGACGGACTGCGATACGGTCCCCCACTCGGGCCCGGCGATTCCCCAACCGACATTGGCGGACAGGATGAATGCACCGGCGCCGATGGCGTACGCGATCATGTTTCGCCCGGCCCACTCCCATCCGCGCCGCGCGTCGGCTCGCGAGCCGATCGGTCGCGTGAGAAGGCGCCGGATGCGCGCGAGCACGCTGGGGGGATCGAGTGCCTCTGTCGCCTGCTCCGCTCGAATCTCGCGCAGCGCGGCGTCGATTGCCTCCCGCGAGACGCCGACCTCGCGCGCCACCTCCTCGAGGCGCGACATCGACATCGCGCCGAAGCGTTCGGAGTCGATCTCGATCGCGCGTGCGAGCACGCGATGCGCGACGTCGTTCGGGAGCGAGCTATTCGAGAGATCGACCATGTGCCTCACATCGAAGGTCAAGCGTTTCCCCTGCATTTGCAGCATCGTTGTCTGCCGCGCAAGGGACAGAACAACAACCCTGAGGATTGCAGCCACTGGATCCTCCCTCACCTCGGCGCTACGGGATGCCGAGGGTCTGGAGGATGGCCGGCCCCGTGAGTGCGACGAGGACGCAGCCTCCCAGCATGATGATGAGCCCGGGGAGTAGCAACTCGCGCGATGGCAGCATCCCCGTCCCGACTGCCATCGCATTCGGTGGCGTGCTGATGACGAATGGCACACCGAGCGATGTGGACACCGCGACGATGATTGCGGTGGACGGCGAGGGATCGAGCGTGAGCGCCAGCGGCACGAGGAACGCCGCCGTCGCGGTGTTGCTCATCACGGCTGAGAGCAGCGCACTGACGATGCACAGGCCGAGGAGCCGAACGAACGGCGGCGCGGCCTCGAACGGGACGAGTGCCGCTCCGGACCGAACCAGTCCGGACTCATCGAGCAGCGAACCGAGTGCGATGCCGCCGGC
>JBKJMP010000658.1:0-6889 GCA_046596395.1 Gemmatimonadaceae bacterium | reverse complement strand
TGTGGCATCGGACGCGCGCCGAATGAGCTCGCGCGCGATCGCATGTCCGCCCACGAGCTCATTCGGCGCGCGAGCTCATTCGGCGCGCGTCCGATGCCACATTCACCGAGCGCGCCGGCGGCGTGAACACGGATGACGTCATCATCTGGTTCGACGAAGGCGGTGCACTCCAGGTGACCGAGGACGAGCGCGCCGAAGCGATGGAGAAGGCATTCGCGCTCGTGCCGGGACTGATCGAGCTCGTAAGGCACGTTGGGCTCGCCGCTGACGGTGACGCGCCACAGACAGTCGCCGCCTGCGAGCTCGTGCTCGAGGCACTCGTGGCGCGGAAGAAGATCTCGCGGTCGGATGGCGGGCTGTATGGCCGGGCGGAGCCGGAGCGCAGGCGTCGGCGTCCGAATGAGGATTTCTTCGGCGGCGGCATGTCCGCCTGACGCGATGCCGCAGCAAGGGATACGCGTGCGCAAGGCGACGATCCGCGACCTCGACGAGGTGACGAAGTTGCGGCTCGCGCTCCTGCGTGAGCATCCCGAACATCCGATCTATGGAAGGTTGCGGCCGGATGTGTCGGCTCGCGCGCGCGTACTGTACACGACGCAACTCCGCTCCACCACGGAGTCCATCTTCCTCGCGGACTGTGACGGTGAGATTGCCGGCATCCTTCGCTGCGTGGAGTCGATGGGCTCACCATTGATGGAGCCGGAGCGCTACACGTACGTGTCGTCGGTGTACGTACGGCCCGAGCACCGGCGCCGCGGGGTGCTGCGCGCGCTCGTGAAGGAGGCGGAGCGGTGGTCGCGCGAGCGCAACATCGACCAGATCCGGCTGCACAACGTGGCCGGCAGCGAGGGCGCGGAGGGCGCGTGGGGCGCGCTGGGCTTCCAGGTCGTCGAGCAGGTCCGAGTTCGCACGTTCCGCTAATCGAACCTACGCAGCATTCCCAACGAGGGTTATCAATGATCTCCAGTCGACTCACCGGCCTCGCATTCGCGCTGATCGGCATGGCGTGCGCGAGCGCCACGAGCATGCCGCGCTCCTCGCCCCTCCCCGCCGGCGCGCAAGCCATCTCCTTCCTTGGCGACACGCTCCGCGCATTCCCGCTCGCGGCGGCAACTCGCACGCGCTACGAGGCGCAGCTCGCCGAGGCGCGCACCGCCTATGAGCGAGCGCCGTCCGACCCCGACGCGATCATCTGGTACGGCCGCCGGCTGGCCTACCTCGGCCGCATCCGGGAGTCGATCGACGTCTACTCGCGCGGTATCGCGCTGCATCCCGCGAACGCGTGGCTCTACCGCCACCGCGGCCATCGCTACGTCACCGTGCGCGAGCTCGACAACGCGATCGCGGACTTCGAGCGCGCCGCACGACTCGTGGCCGGCAAGCCGGATGAAGTGGAGCCCGACGGCCAACCGAACGCGGCCAACACGCCGATCGGTACGCTGCACTCGAACATCGCCTACCACCTTGGTCTCGCGTACTACCTGAAGGGCGACTACGCACGCGCGCTGCCGGTGTACCGGAAGGAAGTGGCCGAGTCGAAGAACGACGACCGCCTCGTCTCGACCGCGCACTGGGTGTACATGAGCCTGCGCCGCCTCGGTCGGGATGTCGAGGCGTCCGCGTTCCTCGCGTCGCTCAAGCCGCAGATGAACGTCATCGAGAACGAGACGTACGACCGGCTGCTGCGGATGTACAAGGGCGAGTTGTCGGCAGACGTCGTGCTTCCGCTCACGGCATCGGGCGAGATGTCAGTCACTGATGCAACGGCGGCGTACGGCATCGGCAACTGGCATCTCTACAACGGCCGGCGCGCCGAGGCCGAGCGAATCTTCCGGCGGATCATTGCGGGTGGGCAGTGGGGTGCGTTCGGGTACATCGCCGCGGAGAAGGAGCTGGCGACGCCTCGCTAGCGGACCGTGTGGTCAACGTTCGCGGATGAGTCGATAACGGACGGTACCATTGGCTCGGATGAACACGTCCGGGCGTACAACAAATGACGACGCCGGGAATGGATCCCGGCGCCGTCATCAGTCTGCCGCGCTTCGGAAGGTGACGATGAATGGATCCACCGCACCCGTACGATCTCGTCAGCGGCTGTCGCTGTCCACGCCGTCGCGGTTCTTGTCCTTGAACGCGCGGAACGATGCGCGGACCCGGCTCCGGAATTCGCTCCGCTGCGAACTGTCGGTGACGAGCAGTCGCGGATCGATCACGGTTCCATCACTGCGCTTGAACCAGGAGAGCACATTGATATCGACCGTGATGTCGGGACGGTCCGTGCTGGCGGCAATGGCCAGCGGCGGATTGAGGCGCGTCTCGAGTTTGACATCCAGCGGAACCGTCACATCGAACGTCTGGCCGTCATACGTGCCTTGCAGGCGCAGCGATCTCGCCTTCATCTGCAGTTCGTCGTACATACCCACCGGCAGCGCCTGCGTGAAGGGACTCACGCTTCCGCCGTCGAGCGGCAGTGCGACAGTGACGGCACCACTCCTGAACACTTCTTCATTGCGCAGATCGCTGTCCGCCTCGTTGGCGTCCGAGTCCCGCTCGTCGCCGGTGTGCACGCGCTCGAGCTTCACCTGATCGAACAGGACGTCCACTTTCTGGATGTCCACCGTATGACCGCCGCCCGAGACGGGAATCATGCCGAGCGATGCGATCGAGCCGCTCGACGCACGCGTCGATGACCGGAACGAGAGCGTCGTGGCCTGCCCGCCGCCTGGCGAGAGGACGTCGCTGCACGCTGCCACGCCGATGACGGCGACGCCGAGGACTACCAATACGCCGTAGCGCGGCGCGTTCTTCAGATGCTGTGACATTATTTGCACTCCTTCAACGGGTTAACGAACAACACTGGCGGATGCGCCGCGCAGATGCGCCGCGGGCATCCGCGCACTCTCAGAGTACACCCTGTACTCGCAAGTTGTGCCGTTCATTTTCGTTGGTGCGGAGGGTCACATTCTCGGCGTGACACACCTCATCTCGAGGCGGTGTCGGACGTACCAATGTCATCGCCCGCGGCTCCCATTCCAGCGGTGTCGTCGCGCCGGCGATTGGGGCCAAAGGAGTACACGAGCACATGGTGGCCAGTCGCATCTGTCCACGCGCGCACCCAGTACGCGCTGCCCCATGGATCCACGCCATACCGGCGACGCGTCACCAGATCGCGCTGCACGGAGCACGCGGCGATGCCGAAGTGACGAGCCGCTGCGGCATCGAGATCCCCATCGCGCCAGAGCGAATAGAGCCGGCGATGCGTGCGGTCGCTGCTCGCCACCACGGGGGCCAGCGTGTCCGCGCGGATGTCCGCCACCAACGCGACCACTTCCGCGCGCGCGCAGGCGAGTCGACCTGGATCAGTGCTCATCCGCGCGCTCAAGCGTTCGGCAGCGACTGCGCCAACGAGGCTGAGCGCGGCCGCAGTCGCAGTGGTGCGCATGCGTACCGGTGCCGCCGCCAGAAAGAGCGCGCCGCTGAGCGCCTCTACCCACTCGCCCGTGAGTCGCACCGGATACCAGACCAGCACTGCCGCCACAACAACGAACCACAACGCGAGCGGAGGAGCGGGAATCGTCAATCCCACAGTAGCAGCGAGTCGTCGCATCACGGGCACATTCGCGAGAGCGGGGAGCGCGATCCCATAGGCAACGAGCACGGCGACGAGCGTCCATTTGGGTTGCCCGAACGCCTCGACGAGATTGTGCAGGTTGGCTTCCTGCTGCGCGTTGTTCTCCAGAAATGCCGCGGAGGGGGTAAAGCCGACGATGCGCTGCCCCCAACTCACCTCCTCGCCTGTCGCCACGAGGCAGAACAGCGCGACACCGGAATCGCCGAGGCGCCTCCCGCGCCATGCGGTGACGCCGAACATCACGGCGGCGCTGCCGAAAAGGAAGGCGGTCCACCATTCGACCACGCGGTCTTCCTGAACCAGCGTTTCGTAAAAGCCCGGAAATGCGTGCGCGAGGTACAACATGCCGAGTACCCAGCATGCGAAGGTGACATGCAGCCAGGGTGAATGGGCTGCGGCGGCGCGGGTCCGGTCGTCGCGCCAGATCAGCTCGCCCGCCGGCTCCTTCATGGCGTCTCTGCCCCGGCGGCGGCATGGCGCGGCGGATGGCGACGATCTCCTGTAATCACGCTCAAATGTCGGCGTGCGCAGGCATTGCACGCAAGTTCCTCCAACCCAGCGATGCAGCCGAGGAGAAGGCCTGCTCCGCGCCACTTGGGGTTACGGGCCACCAGTACCCGCTTCTCTCCCCGCTGCTGCGGACTGAGGAGCAGCGCATCGCTCCATTCTCGGATACCGCCTTTCGCGTGGGCACACCGTGAGCGCCTTGAACATTCCATTGAGGAGATGGTATCGCGTTCGGTCCTCTCGCGCCGATCCAACGTAGCACGCGAGGACCGAGCCGCGACGTCCGCCTCGACGCGTGACCCAAGCCCCTTGAGGGCATCTGACACCGCCTTGAACGTTGTCGCGACGCGTGTCACCGCGTCGGGAGCCATCTCCTCCGATCCCTCGACGACGACATCCACTGTCGCTCGATCGGCAACGAGGCGCGGCGTGCGGCGTTGGCCGTGATGACGCTGTCCCGGAACGTCTCAGCCTGCAGGGCGGCGGGCAGGAGCAGCATGAGAATGACGGTCGATCGCATCAGGAGCTTCTGGAGGGAAGGCCGGCATAGCACTCGGGAGCCGCGTTTACGCCAGCCGCGTGACGATGGCGCTAGGTTTGAACGGTACCAGACACTCTCACTCATGTAACGCGAGGGCCAATGTCACGCGCATTCCTAAGGGACGACGCCGAAGGCGAGATGCCGCGTCGCAACTACGCCCTTCCCGCGCGGGACGATCCCGAGTTCGACCGGGCCGCGGCGCACGCGTTGCTCGAGGCCGCACGCGTGAACGAGACGCAGCTCGCCGAGCGGGCCACGGGGTACTACTGGGGTGAGCCGAAGCTGCGTCCGTTCGTGGAGGAGATGCTCGTCGAAGCGGAGCGCGCGCAGGACGACCGGCTCGAGCAGGTCGCCCGGCGCTTTCTTCGCTGAACGACGGCTCGCGCGCACACTTGCGCAGATTTGCGCGCGCGTCGTAGGATTCGCGCGTGCCGCGAGGGCGGCCGACGGTCCGCGTAAAGGGTTCAACCCTCCCTCCCGCAGGAAGGCGCACGTGGACTCGATGACCATCGAGAGGCAACTCTTTGTCGCCGCGCGTGCCGGCGACCTCGGCGCGCTCACCGCGTTGCTCGACGCAAATCCGGACGCGATGCAGGCGCGAGAGAAGCCATACGCGTGGACGCTCCTGCATGCGGCGGCACACACGGGCCATCTCTCCATCGTGAACCTGCTACTCGCGCGCGGACTCGACCCGAACGCACGCGAGCAGGGAGACAACACCTATCCGATGCATTGGGCGGCGGCCGCCGGCCACCTCGACGTGGTGCGCCGGCTCGCCGACGCCGGCGGCGACGTGATCGGGTTGGGCGACGACCATGCGCTCACGATCATCGGCTGGGCAACCTGCTGGGATGACAGTGACGACGCCGCCCATCGCGCGGTCGCGGCCTTCCTCGTGAGCCGCGGCGCGCCGCACCACATCTTCTCGGCAGTCGCCCTGAGCCTCGAGGACGAGGTGCGTCGCATCGTTGCAGCGCACCCGCCGACTGTACATGCGCGGATGAGCCGCAACGAGAACAACCAGACGGCGCTGCAGTTCGCGGTGCGCAAGAAGCGTTCGGCGATGGTGGCGCTGTTGCTCGAACTTGGCGCAGACCCCCTTGCCACGGACGCCGTCGGCGTTCCCGTCACTGGATACGCTCGCGGCACAGGCAGCGACCTGCGCGTGATGGAGGTCATCCGCACGATGACGCTGGCCGAGATCACGAGCGCCGATCGTGGACACCGTCCGTCGCGCGGCGGAGCGCTGGACCTCGTCGCCTGTATTGCGCTCGCCGACTGGGACACGGCCGAGCGTCTGCTGCGCGACAATTCCGCGATGCTGCACGACCAGACGATGACCCTGCTCGCCGGACGCGGTGATCCACACGGCGTGCAGTGGATGCTCGACCACGGCGCCGACCCCAACATGCGATGGGGCAAGGCAGGCCACGAGGTAACGGCGGCCCACGTCGCGGCATGGAACGGGCACGCCGACGTCCTGCGCCTCCTGCTCGACGCCGGCGCAGATCCGAGCATCCGCGACGGTGAGCACGACAGCGACGTGCGCGGGTGGGCGGAGTACGCTGGCCGGAGCGAGATCGTACGGCTCCTCGACGAGCGGTGAACTGGCGAGTTGGTGAATTGGTGAATTGGAGAGAGCGACAAGAGCAGTTCCAGTGCACCAATTCAACAAGTCACTCTGGTTCGAAAATCTCCTCGATCGATAGCCCGAACAGGCCCGCAATCTGGAACGCCAACGGCAAGCTCGGGTCGTACTTGGCACGTTCGAGCGCGTTCACCGTCTGCCGCGACACGCCCAGGTGCTCCGCCAGTTCACCCAGCGCCCACCCCACCAATTCACCCTAAAGCGCCCGGAGTTCAGGCTTCGCCCAGAACGCCCACACGCCATACGCGAGCATCAGGGCAGCAGCGATTCCAATCGAAACCGCCGCGCCCGTGACCTGCGCGACCGTCCCGGCGAAGAAGGCGCCGACCACCGTCGCTAACCCGACGACGACGAGTCCGTACGCCGCCATCATGCGTCCGCGCAGTTCATCGGGCACCACCGACTGAAGGATGCCGTTGCTGATCGCACCGTTCAGGATCATCGTGCAGCCGATCGCGAACAGCAGCACGTACGCGAGCCACGCCACGCGCGTAAACGAGAACGCGATCAGGAGAACCGGCCACACCATCGACGCGCCGATGAGCAACCGGATGCGCGAGAA
>JBKJMP010000542.1:0-2991 GCA_046596395.1 Gemmatimonadaceae bacterium | reverse complement strand
CTCGAGGGCGACGACGACGGCATCACGTGGGCCATCGCCGAGATCCTGCCGCGCCGCTCACGTCTCGCACGTCGCGCACCTGGCGGCGGACACGGTGAGCGCATCGTGGCCGCGAACGTCGACCAGGTGGTGGTGGTGTTCGCTGCCGCGAATCCGGAGCCGCATCCCCGCATGCTCGATCGCTTCCTCGTGATTGCCGAGGCGAACGACCTCGCTGCGCGGATCGTGATCAACAAGGTGGAGCTGGTCGGCGGAGCGGACGTCGCGCGCGAACGGTGGCGCGACTACGAGCGCGCCGGCTACGCCATTCACTACACGAGCGTCAAGGTACGCGAGGGGCTCGACGCGCTGCACGATGCGCTGGCCGGCGTCGTCAGCGTGCTCACGGGTCCATCCGGAGTGGGCAAGTCGTCGCTGATGAACGCGATGTTCGAGGGACTCGACCTTCGCGTCGGCGAGATCAGCGAGTCTGTCAACAAGGGCCGGCACACGACCGTCGGTGCGCTGCTGCATGCGCTGCCGGGTGGAGGGTTCGTCGCTGACACGCCCGGGCTTCGCGAGGTGGGCATGTGGGCGCTCTCGCCCACGGAGCTCGACCAGTGCTTCCCGGAGCTCCGTCCCTTCCTCGACGGGTGCCGCTTTGCCGATTGCCGCCACAGCGTGGAGCCGGCGTGCGCAGTGCGGGATGCCGTGACGCGCGGCGACGTGAGCGCTGCGCGCTACGAGAGCTTCATCAAGTTGCGCGACGAGCTCGAGGGAAACGCGCCGAGCCGATAGTGGCACTCAACCCACAGCGCGAGGATGCGAAAAAGCCATCGAGCGCCTGCGGACTGAACGACTTACCAGCTGCCTCGTTCCCCCGCAACCTCGATCACTTTGCCGATGCGGTCGGCCGCGTGCCGCCAGTTGGTCTGCACCGCAGTCTGCGCGAGGTCTGCGTTTCCGCCATCGATCGCGTCGATGATGGCGTCGTGCTCCGCCACGGACGTCTTGATGTCACTCGTCAGCATGCTGATGTACATGCGGATGTAGCGCTCGGCCTGCGGCTTCACGCTATCGTGCATCGCGATGAGCCGCGGTCCCGAGCACGCTTCGACGATCTTGCGGTGGAGCCGCTCGTCCGCCTCGTAGAGCCGGCCATGATCAATCGGCGTGGCGCGCCCGGTTCGGTGGAATTCCCCGTTCAGCGCCTTGAGCTCCTTCGTGAGGGCGCGGCGCTCAGCCACCGGCAACCCGGCGGCCCAGCGAGAGGCAAGCCCTTCGAGCTCCCCCACGATGTTGAGCAGCTCGTGCACGTCGGCGCGCGTGAGCGGCGCGACTGTAAGCCGCGCCTGCTGCGCGCCAGGCGCGCCTACGACGAATCCCTCCTGCTGCAGCCGCTGCAGGGCCTCGCGCACCGGCGTCCGGCTCACGCCCAGGCGCGCGGCAACCTCGGTCTCGACGACGCGGCTCCCCGGTGCGAGCAACCCCTGGACGATGAGGTCGCGTAGCCGCTGGTACACCTGCTCGGGCCGCGAGCCGTGCGGAGCGTCCGACGCAGAATCGTTGACCGGACGCGCGCCGCGAACGGCCCCCGGCGTGGCGGTACGAGTGGCTGGTGGGCGACGGGCAGGCATGGCTTCGAATATATCGCACGGCGGCGGGCCTCGCGCTCCCCGCGCTGTCAGCGCGGCGCGAGAGACCGTCCGCCCGCGCCCGATGTGCAAGCCGCCGCTGCACGTGCGTCTCCCCTCCGACGTCTCACTCTTCAGGAGGGCACCATGAGCTCCACTACAGGTTCCGCGAAGCGAGGCTCGGCCTCCGCCATGCTCGCCGCGGTGCTGGTCGCATCCCCGCTGTCCATCCCGCATCCCGCAGGCGCCGCGGATACCACCGTCGTGACGGGCCGCGTGCTCGATTCGATCGGCGCACCCCTCGGGTCGGCAAGGGTCACGATCGCCGAGCGGAATGCGGCAGTCGTCACGGGAACAGACGGCCGGTATCGGCTCTCCGTGTCGCGCACCGGCGATCGGGAGCGCGTGACCCTCCGGGCGCAGCGCGTCGGGTACGTGACGCGAACGCTGCCGCTCGTGCTGAGTGACGACACGGTGCGCGCCGACATCCGGCTGATGCCGGTGCAATCCCCGATCGCGGAGATAGCGGTAACCGCAACTGCCGATGCACGCACGCGCGGCGAGGGCGCTCCGGCGCCACAGTCGGTGATGACCCGTATGGGTGGCCTCGCGGCGTCGAAGTCCATGGCGGTGCGGAACGTTTCGCCCCGCGACATGGGCATCCGGCGCGCACATCCGGACAGCGGCAACACGGAGGCGTACGACCACATCAGCGAGCATCCGTTTCGATCGCCACGCGTCGCTCCGCTCTCCACCTTCTCAGTTGACGTCGATCGCGCCTCGTACGGCAACGTCCGCCGGTTCCTCACGCGCGGCCAGCTCCCTCCCAAGGACGCGGTGCGCATCGAGGAGCTCGTGAACTACTTCCCGTATGGCGACGCAACGCCGCCGTCGAACGGCGCACCGCTGCGCATCAGCACCGAAGTTGCCGCAGCACCTTGGAACTCGAGCCATGACCTCGTGCGCATTGCCGTGCGCGCTCGCGACGTGGACATGCGCCGCGCGCCGCCGAGCAATCTTGTCTTTCTGGTCGACGTGTCAGGGTCCATGAGCGGACCAAATCGCTTGCCGCTGGTGAAGAGCGCGCTGGCGCTCCTCGTGAATGAGCTGCGTGAGGACGATCGCGTCGCGATCGTGGTATACGCTGGCAGCGCCGGGCTCGTGCTCCCGTCGACGACTGGCGCGAACAAGCAGCGCATTCTCGCCGCACTCGACGCTCTCGAGGCCGGTGGCTCCACGGCCGGCGGCGCCGGCATCCGTCTCGCTTACGACGTCGCGCAGAAGAACTTCATCGCAGGTGGCAACAATCGCGTCATCCTGTGCACCGACGGCGACTTCAACGTCGGGCAGTCGAGCGACGGCGAGCTCGTGCGCCTCA
>JBKJMP010000528.1:0-12579 GCA_046596395.1 Gemmatimonadaceae bacterium | reverse complement strand
GGCCCGTCTTTTCACGGTCCGCGCCGGTGAACGCGCCCTTGCGGTGGCCGAACATCTCCGACTCCAGCAGGTGCTCCGGCATGGCGGCGCAGTTGATCGGGATGAGTGCCTCGTTCGACCGACGGCTGTGCTTGTGAATGAACTGGGCAAACATCTCCTTACCCGTGCCACTTTCGCCCACGAGCATCACCGAGGCGTTTGTCGCGGCAACCTTGCGCGCCAGCTCGACTGCGGCACGGAACGCGGGGGAGACGCCGAGGAGAGTTACCTGGTCGCTGTTGCCGTGCTGCGTCGCGAGGTCCGAGCTGGCTTCAGTACGAGCGCGACTTGTCAGCACCGCGTGAGCGGCCCGTCCGAACATCAGATGGAGATGCGTCCCCGAGAACGGCTTCGGCAGGTAGTCCCACGCGCCGATGCGCATTGCTTCCAGGCTCGACGCCACGCTCGGGTTGCCCGTCATCACGATGACGATCGTATTGGGCGCTGCCTCGAGGACGGCCTTGAGAATTTCGATGCCCGGTACGGGCGTCATGTAGAGGTCGACGAGCACGATGTCGAAGCGGGAGCGTCGAAAGAGCTCGATCGCCTCGTCGCCGCGTCCGCTCGAGGCGACGGAATATCCCTCGACCTGCAACACGCTGGCGCACCCTTCACGAAGGATCCGGTCGTCATCGATGACGAGGACGCGAATCGACGCGCGCGCCTCCATCGGCACCATGGCGCTGTCGGGAACCGGACTGTCGCCCACCGGCAGGCGCAGGGAAACCGCGGAATCCGTCAGGCGGGAGACAGGATCCGTCTCCGCAGAGGGAAGCGGGGGGCCATCGGCAATCGACATGGAGAACCCGGCGTCGGGGGTAGGTGGGACCGGCTCGAATGAGGCAGAGCCGCAAAGGTGTTGCTTGCCTCCAACAACAGTGGACGGAGCGCGTCAGCAACTTCTGGTACGCCGGGGAAAAAGTCAATACAGCCCGGTATCCCCAACGAAAATTCCGCGATCAGACCCGATGATCGCGGAACTCGCGACAGCGCAGAGACGATACTGTTGCGATTCCGCAACAGCAGCCGCAGCGGTCAGCTCACAGGCACGTCGCTGAAACTGAAGGCGCCACTCACCCGCTTGCCCTCCATTTGCTTCTGCGCATGCTGGAGCGCAGCCTTGGCCCGCCGGACTACCTCGTGTGCGTCCACGCCGGCCGTGCCGAAGTCGGGCACGGCGTAGAAGCCGGCATGCAGCCCCGAGTACGGCTGGTCGCTATCGAATGTCGATGACGTCTTCGTCACTGCGCGCGTGAGCCGGTCAACGAATTGCCGCGCCCCCGTCTCATCGGTGTCCGGCGCGAGGATCGCAAAGCGACTCTCGCCAACGTATCCCACGATATCCGACTTGCGGCTCTGGGCGCGGCAGATGTCGGCCATGAAGGTGAGCTCCGCGCTCGCTGGCTTTCCCGCGCTGCCGTCGGCGACGGAGTTCGACGTTACTGCGACACACGCGAACGGCTCGTGCTTCCGCGACGCCCGGGCACCCAACTGCTCGGCCCACTGCTGGAGGCCGTAGACGCTGTAGAGGCCCGTGAGCGGATCGATGAGGGAGGTGGCCTGCACGTCCTCCAGCCGGCGCCGCGCGCGCACGAAGGTACTCATCTTGAGCAACAGCGTCTCCACATCCAGCGGCTGGCTGCAGAAGTCCCAAGCGCCGGCCTCGTAGGCCGCGAGCCGCACCCGGTTCGACGCAGGGGCCGGTGAGGTGACGATCACGGGAATGGAATGATCGAACAGTGGGTCGTCTCGGAGGGCCCGGCAAACTTCCACGCCCCCCATCTCCGTCAGGGAGTCATCCAGCAGGACCGCATCCGGATTGACGCGGCGCGCCAGGTCGAGGGCACGGCGCCCTCCGGCCACCCGCAGTACCGTGAAGCCGTTCAGCTCGAGCACGCTCTCGACCGATCGGCCTACCCACTCCCCGTGGCTGGCGATCAGAACGAGCATCGGGCGTTTCGAAAGCTCAACCATGTTCGCAGTTCGAGGTGGGGGCGAAACTGAAAGGAACAAGCGCCAGCGTGAGGGTGCTGCGGCAATCAGTGAGGGTGCTGCGGCAATCAGGAACGGCCGACCGACGACTCCGAATCCAGCGAGAGCAACTGGCTCGCGTACCAGTTCAAGGCTTCCTGCAGACCGGCGGCCGCCTGATGCGTGGGCTCGTACCCGAGTCCCCTCCGAGCCTTGCCAATGTCGGCCAACGAGCGCCGAATGTCACCCTGCCTGGCCGGTTCATGCACTACCTCGGCATTCTGTACCGATGGCTGGTACGCCGTAAGTCCCGCCCGAATCATGCGATACAACTCGTTCAGCGACGTCTCCTGACCACAGGCCACATTGTACGCCTGCCTCGTCGCGGAATCCTCGGGCACAGTCGCGGCCAACAGATTGGCCTGCACCGCATTTGCGACAAAACAGAAATCCCTGCTGGTTTCGCCGTCACCGAAAATCTGACACGGGACCCCATTCAACAACTGCGCGACCCATCGAGGGATCACCGCGGCGTACGCGCCGTTCGGATCCTGTCGCCGGCCAAAGACGTTGAAGTACCGCAACCCGACCGTCTGCAGCCCATACGTGCCCTGAAAGACTGTAGCGAACAACTCGTTCGTGGCCTTCGTTGCCGCATACGGCGAGAGCACCTGCCCAGTCTTGTCCTCCACCTGCGGGATCGTTCGCGCATCCCCGTATACCGAGCTCGACGACGCGTAGACCACGCGCCGCGCTCCCGCATCTCGAGCTGCCACCAGCACGTTCAGGAAGCCATCGACGTTCACTTGCGTACTCGACACCGGGTCCGCAATGGAGCGCGGGACCGAGGCGAGCGCCGCCTGGTGCAACACGTAATCGACCCCCTCACACGCCACTCGGCACGCGTCGAGATCGCGAATGTCTCCCTCGACGAACCGAAAGCCCCCCGACGAACCTGCCGTGACCGCGACGGCCTCGTCGAGATTCGCCTGATAGCCAGTCGAGAAATTATCAAAGCCAACGACCGCCTGCCCAAGCTCGAGCAGCTCCTGAACGATGTTCGAGCCGATGAAACCGGCCGCCCCCGTCACGAGCCACGTCCGCGGAGCCGCCACCAGGTCAGCGCGAACCGTCTGGTAGCGCGTGCTTCCGGAAATGTCCGTCATTTCTCAACTGCGGGTAGCCAAGTCACCGATAAACCTCGGGGCATCTTCCATTCCTCAGAGCACGAGAGAGATACACGTAGGTAACTGACATTATACCAATCAGTTACATCGAACAAGCCATTCCGCCACATCAGCCAAGGGTAGCCGAGTGTCGCATGATTCCCGCACTATTGTCGCTTTGAGGCTGCACCATGCATCCGTTCTTGCCACCGGACGAGGTGCCCGAAATTCTCAAGGTGTGAGCGAAAATTGGACGGCGAGGCTCCGAACCGAGGGCAGCTGGCCCAGCTCTCCCCCGCGAAAGGTCGAGGCGCTCAGGAGCGTTTCCGGATCGATGTTGGGCGCCGACGTCCACGTTGCCAGGTTGCGAGCAATGATCGAACCGCGAAGGCTCTGCGCACTGAGCGCCGTGGTAAAGCGGAGCGGCAGGCTGAACGTGGCGCGCGCCTCGCGTAGCTTCACGTAGCTCGCGTCGTAGACCCACCGCTCCCCGATGTCACCGAGCGCGTGGTAGTAGTCCTCGGTCGAGATGTGCACGGCATTCGGGCTCGACGTCGCAGCGTCGATTCCCGCGATCAGGAGGCCGCTATCGGGGCGGAATGCCGTCTCCTGCAGCACCCCCGAGTACGCGCCAGCGCGATTGCTCGCGCTGAACACGCGCCCGCCCTGGCTCGCGTCGAACAGGACGCTGAGCTCGAACAGCCGGTACCTCACGCTCGACGTCATTCCTGCCGTCCAGGACGGCGCACCCTCGCCAAGGAGCACGGCGCCCGTTGCGCTGTCCGCCTGCGGACGCCCGTCGCGAAGCAGAAGCTCGCCAGTCGAGTTGCGGAGGAATTGCAGACCGTAGATGGCACCCACCGCGCTGCCGGCCCGTGCCTCGATCGACACCCCACCCACGGGCGGCGCGAGCAGGATCGTCCCCGTCGATCCAGCGTTCTCCACGACGTTGGCGTTCCGCCCCACCACCCCGCCGAGCTTCCACTCGACGCCGTTCGCGAGGCGGACCGGAATGAGCGAGAGCGTCGCCTCGACGCCCTTGTTCGAGATGAGACCGAGTCGCTCCACGTCGGTACCGCCCGCGGTGCGGACGATCAGGTCGGTGCTGCGCTCGTTGTAGTACGTCGCATCGAGCGCCAAACGCCCGGACAGCATCCGCGTGCTCGCGCCGACCTCGAATCCCGATGTGATTTCCGGCGTCAAGCGGGCGAGCGTGCCATTCGTCGTTGCGGCGGTGATGCCGAGGCGCTGGAGAACGGCCGGCGTCGCGTCGTTCCCCGCGCGCGACCAGCCGCCACGCAGCACGAACGTCTCGAGAATGCCCGTGTGCGGCGCACCGGTGTTGCGGAGCAGGTCCACACTCGCGAGCACTGCGGGATACACGTTCGCCGAGCGCTCGCCGCCCGCACCAGACGACGACTCGACGCGCGCCGTGGCGCTCAGCGCGATGAACTGCTGCACCGTGGCATCCACGCCGCCGAACAACACGTTCGTGCTCGTGCTGCGGTCCCACGTCACGAGCGGTGCAGTCGTCGTGTCGATCAACTTGTCCGCACCACGGGAGAGGATCTCGAGGTCGTCGCTCCGGCGCCCCGCACCCACCGAGAACACGAGTCCCGCGGCACTTGCGGGCGTCGCGCGCAACGTGACGTCCACGTTGGTCAGCGCGGAGGTGATGTCGTCGTTCTGGTACCCGCCCGTCGAGAAATCGCCGCGACCGAGGTAGTACGGAAATCCGCCCATCCATCCGCCAGCGACGGTGAAGCTTCTCCGCTCGGTCGAGCGATCCGTGCTCACGCGTGCGGTCGCGCGGAGCGAGTTGGACAAGGCGTACGTGGCAGAGCCCCCGCCCGCGCCGCGCGTGCGCGAGTCGTGATTGTCGTTCTCCAGCACGGCGAAATACGGATTGTTGTGTCCCGCGTAGTTCCAGCTCAACTGCTGCAGTGCGTTGTCACGCAGGCGAGTCTCGTACGCCTGGACATCCACCTGCCGCCCCATGCGAGAGAACACCGAGACGGGGTTGCTCTCGTCGAAGCCCGTTCCGGGCCGGTCCTCGGCACTCGTGCGGAACAGGGCGAGGTCCGCGCTGACCGTGAGCGCCGGCACCACCTTAAGGCTGCCTGTGACGAACGCCGACTGGCGGGACAGTGAGCTCTCCGGCGTGGGCCCGTTTGTCGTGTAGTTGTTCAGTGCGACGCGCACCTGCCCGTTCTCACGGCCGCCGAGGAACGCGAGGTTGGTGACGAGGGTGCGGCTGCTGGTGAAGTAGTCGCGCACGTTATTCGGGAGCGCCGTCCACGCGCGCACCTCCGGACGGACGGCCTCGCCGAAGCTCGCTTGGGTCACGGCGCGGCCGTCGAGCCGCGGACCCCAACTCTGGTCCACGGCGTCGTTCAGGCCGCCACCTTTCCCGTCGAAGAACGAGAACACGCCGCCGAGTCCCTGACCGTAATCATTCTGGTAGCTCGGCAGGAATCGCGGTGTCGAGACGGCGTACTGCTGGCTGCCCGTCACGGCGAATCCATTGAGGCCAGCGGCATTCTTCATCGTCACGACCAGGACGCCGTTGGCGGCGCGCCCGCCATACTGCATGGCCGCCGCCGGTCCGCTCAGAAGCTGAACCGAGGCGACGTCCGAGAGGCTCAGGTCGTTGATCAGGCTCCCGTAGTCGAAGCCACCGCCGCCGGTGCGCTGCGCGACGCTCGTGATGTTGCCATTGTCGAACGGCATGCCGTTCACCACGATCAGCGGCTGCGTGAGGCCGGCGACTGTGCGCAGGCCACGCACCGTGAGCGCACTCGTGCCCGCGAACGTGGCGGCGCTCTGCACCTCGACGCCGGCGAGTCGCCCCGACAATGCGTTCAGCAGGTTGGTGGGCCCAGTCGCCTCGGAGAACGCGGTGCTGTCCACCGTCTTCGACCGCGCGAGGAGGGCAGACGTCGAAACCGCGGCGCGCGACACCGGTGCCGTAGCCGCAGGCATGGTGCGCGGCCGGTCGGGCGACGGATCGCGCCGGGGATCGTCCCGCCGGCCCGTATCGGCGCGCGGTGCCGGGACGTCGCCGGTGGCACTAAGCTCGAAGTCTTGTGTCACAGACCCGCCGACCAATGAGATCTGCACCGACTGCGGACGGTAGCGCGGAAAGCGCGCGGTCATCGTCACGGCTTGTCCACGCACCCGAAACGACGGGATGATGAAGCTGTAGCGCCCCTCGGCATCCGTGGTGGTGCCGAGCTCGAACGCTTCGATCCGCACCGTGGCGTTGCGTACCGGCGTCGAGGCAGCGGATACGTGCCCGGTCACGGTCATGGCGCCCTGCGCGGCGGCCGTGCCGCCACTGGGCAGCAGAATGAGCAGGCCCCACGCCGGCAGAAGACGGACACCTGGCTTGATCACCGAATGAGACCTCGAGTCGAAAGCTGACGAAGGCGCACGGGAGCGGCGGACCATGCCGCACTCGCTCGCGAAGGGTAGGGCACCACAGCCAACAAAGAGAACAGCACGACCGACGCGACGCGAGCTACGGCTTCACCTCGAGAACGATCAACCTCGGCGTGAGCCGGTTGGGAACCGTCGTCACGCTGTCACCCAGCTCGCCAGCCCGGTTGAAGCCCCAGCAGGCAACCGCCAGGTCCATCGTGTTGCCGCACGTGTGCGCGTAGCCGGCGCTGAGGGACTTGAACTTGAGCGTTGTCGAAACGGCCGTCGGCTCCAAACGCTCGGTGAACGAGCTGTCGCCCAGCTGGCCGACGCCGTTCGCGCCCCAGCAGTACGGCGTGCCATCGCTCGTGAGCGCGCAGGCGTGTGCGCCACCCACGGTCACCTGCGCAAATGCCGGCGCGGTGGGGTAGGTCTTTGGCGTCGTCGTCACGGTCGAGCCCGTGCCCAGGTTGCCCCAGCAGAACGCGCGGCCGAGGGTATTGAGGCCGCAGGTCAGGAACTCACCAGCGTCCACCATCTGGAAGGTCGTCGCCCCGGCGACTGCGGTGGGGGAGGAGCGGCTCGTGCTGGTGCCGTCGCCGACCTGCCCGTTCTGGTTGAGCCCCCAGCAGAAGGCAGCGCCTTCGGTGGAGATGCCGCACGAGTGTCCCGCGCCGCTCGTCACCGATGTGAACTTGAACCCGCCATACACGACGCCCGGGACCTGGCGGCCCTTGGGGACGGTGCGATCACCGAGTTGCCCGACCGTGTTGTCGCCCCAGCAGTAGATCCCCTGGTCGGACGCCAGCGCACAGCCGTGCAGCGCGCCCGGCGCGACCTGCCTGTACGCCACAGTGCTCGCGATCTGCGTGGGCACCCTCGCGAGAACGCCGCGGCCGGCCGTATCCGCGACCGCGTTCTGCCCCCAGCAATAGATGCTCTGGTCGAGGGCCACGGCGCAGAAATGTCCGATGCTGGTGGGAGACGCCGCGAGAAACGAGAAGCGCTTGTCGGTGGCTGCCGGCGTGGGCAGCACACGGTTGATCAACGTGCTGTCGCCGACCTTTGGCTGCTCACCGAAGCAACTCACGACACTCTCCAGCGAGAGGCCGCAGGTAGCGAACGTGCCCGCGACGACGACGGACGGCATGTAGCGCACCGCAGTCCCCGTCGCGGTCGCGCGCAAGGTGTGCGATGCGAACTCGACTTTCGCAACGAGCGTCTGCTCGCCCGCGATGTCGCCGAGCGTCCAGCGGCCGGGCGATGCGACGCCATCGGCGCCGGTGGAGACGACCGCGGACGCCACGCGCCCGCCGCCAGTGGTGGAAAACGTGACCGGCACGCCGAGGCGCGGCTTGCCGGTGGAGTCCACGACCCTGACTGCGGGGTTCACGGCGAGCGGCGCGAGGATCAACCCCGTCTGACCATCGCCTTCGGCGGTCACGATCGCGGCAAAGGTCGTGATGGAATACGTCGTGGCCCTCGGGTTGACGAACGCAAACGGGATGTCGTCGGCTCCGAGGACCGTTGCGGTGGCAGTATTGACTCCCGCGGCGACGCCGAGCTTCCACTCGGCCGACGCGATGCCGAGCTGATTCGTGGTGGCGATCGGGGGGGTGATGGTGCCACCGCCGCCCGTCACCGCGAAGGCGACCCGAGCGTTGAACACCGGCTTGCCTGTGATATCGGTGACGAGCGCGCGGATCGAATCCGGCTTGGCGCCTGGCGTGACGGCGCTGGGGGGCGTGAAATTGTGTAGCGCGATCTTGGCCGGGCCCTGCCAGACCACGCGCACCGCGAGCTGCTGGGAGTTGGTGGGTCCGATCGTCGAGGCGATGACGAACGTTGTGCCGGTGTCGACGGCGGTAATCCGTCCGTTCATGTCCACCGTGACGATCTTCTCGTTCAGGCTGCGCCAGGTCACGGGTACGTTCACCGTGGCGCCGAGGCGATTCCTCGCGACCGTGGTGAGCGTGGTGTGGTACCCACGCTCGATCACCACGCTACCACCGACGATCTGGAGTTGTGCAACGTCCACCTGAAGCGGCGGCGGCTGCGGTGACGTACTGCCACAACCCGCCAACCCGGTGGCGATCAGGGAGACGGCAAGCGCGGCCATGGTCCGCCCACGCGATGACGACAGGGGCGCGGCGGAGAGCGAGCAAACGAACGACTTGGAAGACTTCACGCTAGGTACGCAGAAAGTGAAACCGGGCCAGTCCGCCCCGGTGGTCTCGCGTGGGAATCGACGGATCGAGAATCTGTTGCGGGTGTACAGCGAGCTGGAGTTCGACCACCCCGATTTCCGGCGCCCGGGGGCGCGGGGAGGTCGGGGCGATGTGCCCTTTCACGCCGACGGTTCGTCAATTGGCTGCTACACTTGAGACGCGGGGCTGGTCCGGGCGGTCACGCCCATAACCGCGCAAGCCATCGTGGACGGCCGGCCTGCGGGTCACGCCGGTCGCGATTCCGTTGTCGTCCTGCCATGATGCTCGCTGGGTGTCTATAGTAGCACGACACCCGTGCGGGTTGAAGTCACCCTCCTCGTCGTCTCCCCACTCCGCGAACCAAGCGTACTGTTCAGAATGCCGAAGCGGTCCTTCCCATGGATGTGCCGATTGATAGTCGCCGGGCTGCTCGTGCTGGCGCCGTCGGGCATCGCGCACGCGCAGATCACCCCCGAGGCCGATCCCGAGAGCCGCAAGTCGCTCGAGGCGGAGCTCACCAAGGCGGAGGCGCAGAACCGGTCGGGCGAGGCGTGGCTGCTCAAGCAGCGGTTGGTGAAGGGCGATTTCCAGGATGGCGACCGCATCGTGGTAAAGCTCCTCGGTACCGCGGCGTTGCTGAACATCTTCGGCCGCCCGGGCACGGGAACGGACACCATCACGGTGCGCGCGGGCAAGACGATCTCGATTCCCCAGATGACGGACCTCTCGCTCGAGGGGGTGCTCCGGTCCGAGCTGACCGAGACGCTGCGGGCGCATCTGGCGAAGTATCTTCAGGACCCCAGTGTCGTCACCATCCCATTGCTACGGATTGCTGTCTATGGTCAGGTCGGCCGGATTGGTTACCACTACACGCCGGTGGACATCCTGTTGAACGACCTCATCATGATTGCCGGCGGACCGGGCCCGATGGCGGACATGGGCAAGCTCGAGATTCGTCGGGGCGGTGAAGTAATCTGGGGGGGCGATGCGCTCCGCACAGCCCTCAATGACGGCATCTCGCTCGAGCGTCTGCACCTCCGCGCGGGCGACGAGCTCTGGGTCGATCCCCTCTCGCGGGGGAGGTTCAACTGGCAGACGGTGCTTCAGGTCATCGGGGCCATCAGCGGTACGTTCTACACGTTGAATCGGATTCTGCGGTAGCAGCGTAGCACCTACGAGCACCCGCCGGCGTCGCTCGCCGGCAACCTTTTTCGGATCGGGGTCAGATCGGTTATGCCAGAGGACGCAGCGGCAGTTCAGGTGGTTCAGCCGGCGACGGCGATGCAGCATCCGGGGGACGGTTGGGGTGACGCGCCGATCATCGCGCCGCCGCGGAATCCGCTGGAGCGGCCGCTTGCCGCGATGCGTCGCTACAAGTGGCTGATCATCGCCGTGGTGCTGCTGTCGGCGGCGGGCGGGCTGGTCGCCTCGCGTCTCGTGAAGCCGGACTACGAAGTGCGTGCGACGATCTGGATCGCGTCGCAGACGCCGCGGAACGACGGCCCCATTCAATCGAGAGAGCTGCTCAACGCGTCTGCGTGGACGGAATTGCTCAACAGCTTCCGCATCCAGGATGCAGTGGTGCGCAAGCTCGCGCTGTACGTGCAGCCGAAGGATCCCGCCGACTCGGCGCTGTTTAACGGTTTCGACATTGCGGATCGCATGTACGCTGGGAATTACAAGATGAGCATCGAAAAGCGCACGTCGCGCTGGCACATCCAGATGGTGGACACGCCGCTCGCGGACAGCGGCGCTGCCGGCGATTCGATCGGCCGGAAGATGGGTTTTCGCTGGCGTCCCGAGGCGAAGGTAGTGTCGCGCTTTGCCGGCAACGACATCGAGTTCACGGTGGCCACGCCACGCGAGACTTCGATCGAGATGCGCAAGCGCCTCACGCCGCGCATGCCCCTCAATAGCAACTTCCTCTGGCTGACGTACACGGATCCGAATCCGCATCTCGCGGCGAACACGCTGAATGCGTGGGCCAACGAGTACGTGAAGGTCGCCGGTGAACTGAAGAAGGACAATTCGGTGCGGTTCGTCGCCATCCTCGAATCGCAACTCAAGACAGCGGAGAACTCGCTGCGCGACGCCGAAGCGGCGCTCGAGAACTTCCGGGTGGAGGCGATCACGCTGCCTGCCGAGGGTGGCGTGGTAGTCGGTGGCAGCCTGGAGACCCGGACTCCGGCCATCGCGAACTACTTCAACCAGAAAATCGAGCTCGACAACCTGAAGCAGGATCGCGTTGCGCTGGGAAAGATCATCGCGGCGAAGGGCGAGCTTCCGTACGAGAACGTGATGCTCCTGCCCAGCGTGGCAATGAGCCCGGGAGGCAAGGAACTGGACAAGCTCTTCGCCAAGTTGTCCGCAGACCAGTCGATGCTCGTCCAGGCGCGCCAGACCTTTACTGACCAGTATCCGCAGGTCCGCGATCTCGCCACGTCGATCGAGGTATTGAAGAACCGGACCATTCCGGCCCTGGTCGCCGCGCAACTGGGGCAGATCCGCGATCGCGAGCAAGACGTGGAGCGCCGCCTTGCCTCGTCGTCGGTGGATCTCCAGGCGATCCCGACGCGCACCATCGAGGAAATGCGCCTGCGCCGCGCGGTGGACGTGTCCGCCAACCTATATGGTACGCTGAAGCAGCGGCATGCCGAGGCGGAGCTGGCCGCGGCGGGAACGGCGCCGGACGTGAACGTGATGGATACCGCCGTCGCGCCGCTCAAGCCGACGAAGAACACCGCGACGCGCCTGATTGCGATGGCGATCTTCGGCGGTCTCGCTGCTGCGATCGGTCTCGCCATCGTGCTGGATGGCATGGACAAGCGCATCCGCTATCCGGAGCAGGCGACGAAGGACCTGGGCCTGTCGATCGCCGGTACGGTGCCGCTGCTGCCGAAGGGGGGCGTCGCGTCGCAGACGCCGGAGCAGCTCACGCAGCTCGTCGAGTCGTTCCGCACGCTGCGCATGAACGTGATGCACTCGTCGGGCGGCAACGTGTCGCTCGCGGTGTCGAGCCCATCGCCGGGCGATGGCAAGTCGTTCATCGCGTCCAACCTGGCGATGTCGTTCGCCGACGCAGGCTTCCGCACGCTCCTCGTGGATGGCGATACGCGCCGCGGCTCGCTGCACGAAATGTTCGACCTCCCGCGCACGCCTGGGCTCACGGACTTCCTGGCAGGCGACGCGGAGCAGAGCGCAATCATCAAGCCGACCGGGCATGACAAGCTCCAGCTGATCTCGAGCGGGCACCCCCGCCGGCAGAGCCCGGAGCTCCTCATCACGTCGAAGCTGAGCTCGATGGTGGAGGACCTTCGTCGCCGGTTCGACGTGGTGATCTTCGATACGCCGCCACTCGCGGCCGGCATCGATGGCTACGCGATCGCGGCAGCGGCTGGCAGCCTGCTGGTGGTGCTCCGCATCGGACAGACCGAGCGGCGCATGGCGGCCGCCAAGCTGCTGCTGGCCGACAAGCTGCCGATCAGCGTCATGGGGACGGTATTGAATGGCGCGCCGTCAGGCGGAGAGTACGAGTACTACGGATACGTCGGCGGGTATGCCGCTGTGGATGCGCAGTTGGAGGCCGGTGATGAGCTCGAGCCGGAGCAGCAGGTCGCGCGGATTTCGTAGTTTTCGGCTCGGCACGCTCGCTGGCGTCCTTCCCGTACTGCTGTCGTGTCAGCGGCATGACGCGGCGTGGGTGCCGGTGGCATGTCCCTTCGCGCTCGCGGCGCCTACTGTCGAGCAGACGCGCAAATGGGACGGCGCAGCGGAGG
>JBKJMP010000352.1:0-4693 GCA_046596395.1 Gemmatimonadaceae bacterium | reverse complement strand
TTCTACGGCCGCTCGCACGCCGATCAGATCGATGGCGAAGGGCCGGGAGGAGTCCTCTTCGGGCTCCGCTTCCTCGAGCCGAATATCGATTTGCAGGCGCTGAACAAGGACGGCACGCCGTACAACGCCATCATCAAGCAGCCCCCGCAGTCGGGCAACCTGAGCAACCCGCTGTATGGTCTCTCGCAGCGCGAAGTTGCGAATGAGCGCGACCGGTTCACTGGCACATTCAAGCTTCGGTACCGGCCGCTCAACTGGCTGACCGCGGAAGGCAACGCCAACTACGACGTCGGGAACCAGAACTACAAGCGCTTCCGGCCCCTCGGTTTCCTCAACTCGTCGGGAACAAAGGACAAGGGTGGGCTCTACCAGCAGGCCAACAACGACCGTAGCTACAACACAGGCGTGACGCTGACAGCCGTGCGGTCGTGGGACTGGCTGACGAATACGACGAAGGTCGCGTACGTGTACGAGGACCAGACCAATGCCAACGTCAACGTGAATGCCTCGGCGCTCACGGTGCCGAGGGTCACCGAATTCTCCGCCGCATCGCCTGATCCGAACACGCCGGTCACGCCAGGCTCACGGACCGAACAGTTCCGCTCCAAGAACGCGTTCCTGGTCTCGACGTTCGAGATCAAGGATCGCTATATCCTCGATGGCGTGATTCGCCGCGACGAGTCCTCGTTGTTCGGCGCGCAGCAGCGAGCGCAGATCTACAATCGTCTGTCGGGCGCGTGGCGGGTGTCGGAGGACTTCAAGCTTCCCGGGGTGGACGAGTTCAAGCTGCGCGCGAGCTACGGCACCGCGGGGCTGCGCCCGACCTACGACGCGCAGTACGAGATCCTCCAGATTGCCGCGGGAAGCCCGCAGAAGATCACGCTGGGCAACCCCGACCTCAAGCCGGCATTCTCGACGGAGAAGGAGTACGGATTCAACCTCAACTTCCTCCAGAAGTTCACGGTCGAATACTCCTACTCCGACAAGATCACCAAGGACCAGATCCTCGAAGTCCCGCTGTCCGCTGCGGCGGGATATCGCACCCAGTGGCAGAATGCAGGAACGCTCTCTGGTAACACGCACGAGCTCGCCGCCAGTGTCCTTCTGCTCGCGAAGGCCGACTACTACTGGCGCATGGGCATCACGGGCGATCGCACCAGGACGACGATCAAGGATCTCTCCGTTCCACCCTTCCTCAACGGCCCGGATGGGAACACGCAGCTGTTCCGCGTGGCGCCAGGCGAGACGTTCGGCGTGATGTATGGCGAGCGCTGGATCCGTACCGCCGACCAGCTTGCCACGACGCTGGCGGCCAAGAAGCTCACGGGCGTCGCGACGGATTATGTGGTGAACGAAGAGGGCTACTACGTGCTCGCGTCGGCCAAGGGCAAGCCGACCGAGCGGCCGCTCAAGGCGTTCCTCGCGTCCGGCTCATCGCTCCAGACCATCGGCGATGTCAATCCCGAGTTCAACATGTCGTTCAACAACACGATGCAGTGGAAGGGGGTGTCGGTGAACACGCTCCTGAACTGGGTGAAGGGGGGCAACATCTACAACCTTACGCGCCAGTGGCCGTTCAACGAGGAGCGGGATCCCGTCTTTGACCAGCGCGCCAAGCCGCAGGCCGAGAGGAAGCCGGTCAACTATTACAAGGTTTTCTATAACGGCATCAACGCGAACGACTACTTCGTGGAAGATGGTTCCTATGTCCGGCTCCGCGAGCTGTCGGTGAACTGGCAATTGCCCGCATCTGTCGCCAGAACCCTCAGGATGGGAAGTGCGCAGGCACCGCGCATCGGACTCGTGGGCCGGAACCTCTGGACGTCGACCGACTACTCCGGATACGATCCCGACGTGTCGGGCGGCGGTGGCAAGCCGTTCACATTCCGGGTGGACAACTTCAGCTATCCCGCCTACCGCACGTTGACCGCCATGATCGAATTCGGCTTCTGAGCCGCTCCCACACACGTCAGGAGACCGACATCCAATGAAAATTTCGCTTCGCACCACCAGGTGGATGTGCATTGCCGGGGCGCTGACCGTCGCCGCGTGTAACGCCGACCTCAACGTGGTGAATCCCAACGCTCCGGATGCGCGCCGCGCGCTGTCGGATCCAGCCGCGCTCGAGGCGGTGGCCGGCGGGACGTTGCGCACATGGTTCACCGGGTACGAGGGCATGATGGCCGTTGGGCCCCTGTCCACGATGGCCGACGCGTACTCGTCGTCGTGGAACAACTTCTTCATGCTCTACATCAGCAGCGAGGACGCCGACGGCACGCGGAACTCGCGCCCCTGGAAGAACGATCCGGGTGCGCAGGAGCGCGCGCAGCTCGAGTGGTTCTGGACGCAGTACTACAGCGTCGCCTCGTCGGCGTCGGACGTCCTGAAGGCGATCCGCGTGGACAAGATCGTCATCAACAATCCAGCGGATACCAAGCGCGCGGAGACGATTGCGGCGTTCATGAATGGCGCAGCGCATTCCGGGATCTCGATGAACTACAACAAGGGTTACATCATCGACGAGACCGTTGACATCACGGCCCTTCAGTATTCGGACCGCAAGCAGATGCGCGACGCGGCAGTCGCGAAGCTGGACGCCGCGATTACCTTGGCCAACGCCAACACGTTCAACACACCGGCGGCGTGGACCAACGGCCGGAGCTACTCCAACACGCAGATCTCCCGCATCGCCAACACCATGGCGGCGATGACGCTGGCGTATTATCCGCGCAACGCGGCCGAGAACGCCACCGAAGTGGACTGGGGGAAGGTCGCATCGTATGCGTCCAAGGGTATGTCCACCGGTGGGGGATTCGATTTCGTTTTTGTCGGGGATGGCTGCAGTCAATGGTGTCATGAGGTGTTCCCGTGGTTCAACGACCTGAGCACCGGTGTCGTCGACACACGCGTGGCGAACCTGCTCGACCCTGTGACGCAGAAGCACCCCTATCCCGCGGGCGGCAACAGGCAGCCGGATTCGCCGGACAAGCGGCTGGGGGATGGTACCTTCGGCGATGCAAGCATCGTGGACGGCTATGGAACCAAGCCGATTACGCCCACGAGCCGACCGGGTACCGACTTTGCCTACATCTGCTGCGAGATCTTCAGTTCGTCGCGGGGACAGTTCAATCAGTCGAACATCGGTCATATCCGGTACGACCTGAGCAAGAATCAGGATCCGACCGGCATCACGTATGGCTACGGCCCCGCGCCCGTGATCTCGCAGCACCAGAATGATCTGCTCTGGGCAGAGGCGCTCATCCGGGCTCCGGCGCCGGATCTGGCCAAGGCGGCGACGCTGATCAACAACACACGCGTCACGCGCGGCGGACTGCCTCCGGCCACAGCGGCAGACGGCGTCGGCGGTCTGCTGACGAAGCTGTACTATGAACAGGACGTGGAGTTGCTTGGACTTGGTGCGTCGCCGTTCTACAACCGGCGTCGCGTGCCCGGTGGCCTGCGCCCTGGAACACCGCATGAAATGCCAGTGCCGGCCAAGGAGCTTGGAGTGAAGAGCGAGCCGCTGTACACGTACGGTGGTTCCACGAACCCGCCGCACTCACCGAAGCCGTAGCACGTTGCGGTGGGGTGGAGGACTTTGCAGTCGAGTGAACAGGAGGGTCGGCGCTCCCGCGCCGGCCCTCTTGCCATCTGCCAATGAGACCCGCGTGTAGCAGCAGTTCGGAGTGGGATGGCGAGCAGTCTGGGAGCACAGACGAAGAAACGAAAACTTCCGGAACACCGAGTACCCGCAGTTTCCGTTCTCCGTCTGTGGAGCCGATCCGTCAGCCGTTTGCGATCGCGAAGAACTCATGTATGATGGCACTATGACAATCGCTTCTTTTACATCTCGGTCGGCCTGCGCGGTGGCGTTCGCAATTGCCATGGCCGGCTGCGTTGGCGGCATCGACACGACAGCCGTGTCACCGGTCAGCAACGACGACACCTTTGCCATGCTCGGCTACCTGTGGGGAGGCGCCCGGACTGCAATCCAGCGGGAACGCGAGCCGTCGACCGGTAACTTCAACCTGGCCCTGAGCTACCAGCTCCCCTGCACTCGCGGCGGACAGGGCAACTATCAGGGTACCCTGACCGGCGCCAAGTCCGCGGGAGGCACGGGGACCGGAACGCTCGCGTTGACCGGGACGATCGTGGCGTGCCAGTTCGACGACAGAGGGGTGATCTCCACGATCTCGGCATCCGGGTTGAACGTGACGGGCACCATCGCCATCGCCAACGATACATGGGGCGCCATCAATATCAGGATGATCGCGCCAACCGTGACCGTGAACGGAACGGCGTGTCCGGGCGGCGTGGACGTCATGCTGACCGGTACCTCGCCCGCGGCTCAGCCGATCTCGACAGGAACGGCGTGCGGCCGGACGGGTGCAGTGGCGCTGCCGTAGTGCCAAGGGGCTCGTGCCACGGCACTTGCGGCCTCCGGACCGCAGTCGTACGTTCGCGCATCGAAGAAACCTTGATTCAGGTGCGCTGGGAATCTGACCCCTGAAAACCCCGTTGTGACCCGACGCACCTGCGTCGGGTCAGACTCACGGGGATTCCAGCGATTTCTTGTTTCCAGCCCAGAGCGTGGCCTCCAGCTGCCAGTACGTCCTGGCACCGCTCCCGGTTTCAGTTCCCGCCCTCGAATCGCAGTCCTCACAACCTCTGACACGATGATCGAGGAAAAGGT
>JBKJMP010000302.1:0-2825 GCA_046596395.1 Gemmatimonadaceae bacterium | reverse complement strand
GCTCCGCTTCCTCGAGGCTCCTCAGGTCGAGCCCAGCCGAGTCCACGAGGTCGAGCTCCTCCCGCGCGACCCGTCCCTGCTCCAGGACGTCCAGCACCGACGGGCCGTATTTCTTCGTCAGCTTGAACAGCAGATCGCGACGCCGCCGCACCGTCTCGAGCCGGCTCGGATCGAGGTCCACTCCGGACGCGTAGTTGCCGAGATCGCGGGCGAGCGCCTCGAGGTTGTAGAAGGCCGTGTCGTAGAGCTCCTGGAGGCGCGCGAGCGTGGGATCGATGCGCGACATCGTGGACATCATCCGCCCGATGGCGGCGAGTCGCTCGAGCACGCCCTCGTCGTCGCCTTCGATGCCCGCCATGATCCCTGTCGCGAGCTCGCGGAGCTCCTCGGCATTCTCGAGACGACGCGCTTCGTCCTCCAGGCGCACGTCCTCGCCGTCCTGGAGCTTCGCCGACTCGATTTCCTGCACCACGTGCCGCAGGTAGTCGGCGCGCTTCTCGGCCTCCGCGCGACGACGCGCCAGCTCGGCGATGCGACGCCGCGCGGCAACCAGCGTCGCGTGCGCCTGACGCACGCCAGACGCCTGCTCCGAGGCACCCGCAAACGCGTCGAGAATGCGAAGCTGTGCCTCGCCGTCGAGCAGCGTCTGCGCCTCGTGCTGGCCGTGCAGGTTCACGAGCAGGCGTCCGACTTCAGCAAGGATGGACGCACTCACCGTGGTGCCGTTCACCCATGCGCGCGCGCGCCCCGCTGCGGCGATCTCGCGCTTGAGGACCACGAGCGGCTCCTCCGCGTCGATGCCGCGCTCGTCGAGCAACGCGGCGATCTCGGGATGGTCGGCTACGTCGAACACCCCCTCGACGGTCGCGCGATCGGCGCCGGCGCGTATCAGGTCGCTGCTCGCGCGCTCTCCGAGCAATAGTCCGAGCGCACCGACGATGATCGACTTGCCGGCACCCGTCTCGCCGGACAGCACATTGAAGCCACGCGCCAGCGGCAGCGTGAGCGACTCGATGATGGCGAAGTTCCTGATGCGCAGCTCAGTCAGCATGCGTGCGTTCGTCGCGCTCGAGCAACCCTCCCCAGTGCAGCTTCTCGCGCATCGTTGCGAAGAAGCTCGATCCCGGAAAGCGCACGATGGGCACCGGGCGCGACGAACGGCGCACGACGAGCGACTCTCCTGACGAGAAGGTAGCGCCCACCTGCCCATCCACCGTCACCAAAAGCTCGTCTGGCCCATCTTCTACACGCACAGTGATCTCCGCCGTCGGCGGGAGCACCAGCGGCCGCAGCGCCAGCGTGTGCGCGCTCACGGGCGTGACGAGAATCGTCTCCAGCGAGGGGAAGACCACCGGCCCCCCCGCCGAAAGGTTGTATGCGGTCGATCCGGTTGGCGTAGCGAACACGATACCGTCCGCGGAGTATCGCGCGACCGTCTCGCCATTCGCCTTCACCCACATCGTCACCACTCGCGCGAAGCCGCCTTTGTGGAGCACCACGTCGTTGAGCGCGAGCCACGTCGCGCGATCGTCGCCGTTCGCGTCGCGCGCCCGCGCATCCAGGCGCATGCGCGGCTCGACGACATAGTCGCCCGACGCCAAGCGACCGAGCGCTGCCTCGAGATCCTCGGCGGGACAGCAGGTGAGGAAACCCAGCCGACCGAGGTTGATACCGAGGATGGGGACGGGGTGCTGCTCCATGATGCGCGACGCGCGCAGCAACGTCCCGTCGCCGCCGAGCGTGACGATTGCGTCGATCGACCCAGGAACGATCGGCGGCGCGTTGGGGCCGGCGATCTCGATGAGGCTGTCTTCGTACGACAGCGCAAAGCCGAGCGTCGGCGCAAGACGGCGCAGCGTCGCGAGGACGTCGGAAAGACCTTCGTATCCGAGATGGCCCGCGACGCCGAGTCGGATCACCCGGCCAGCGCCTCGCTCTCGTGCAGCGCGCGAACCCGATCGGCGATGCCCGCCGCGTCGAGCCCGAGCGCAGCGAGCTGCTTAGCGCGCGCCGCCGCGTAGATGATGCGATCCGGTACGCCATGGGTGTGCACGCGGCTGCCGGGCTCCTGCCGTGCGATCACGGTCGCCATGTACGCTCCGAACCCGTTCACGACCGTGCCTTCCTCGACGACGAGAATCTGCCGGTGCTCCGCGAGCACGGCGGCAAGCGTTTCCTCGTCGTACGGCTTGAGGTAGCGGCAGTTCACGACGGTCACGTGCAGCCCTTCCTGCTCCAGCGTTTCGGCGGCCTGCATGGACGTGCCCACCATCGTGCCCACCGCGAGGATCGCGACCTCACTGCCGTGGCGCAGCACCTCCCACGTGCCATACGGAACCGCGTCGATCTCGTTCATCGCCGGGACGGCGGCCGGAACGACGTCACGCGGATAGCGGAAGCAGAACGGTCCGCTCGTGTGCTCCACTCCGGCGCGCAGCAGGCCGAGCAGCTCCTCCCCGTCCCTGGGCGCCGTGACGGTCATGTTCGGCACGGCGAGCATGTACGCGATGTCGTAGAGACCGGCGTGCGTTTCGCCGTCCTCGCCGACGAGTCCCGCACGGTCCATCGCGAAAATGACGGGTAGCGACTGGATCGCGCAGTCATGGATGATGTTGTCGTATCCGCGCTGGAGGAACGTCGAGTAGATCGCGCACACGGGGCGCAGGCCACGCGTCGCGAGTCCGGCCGCGAAGGTGACGGCGTGCCCCTCCGCGATGCCGACGTCGAAGAAGCGCGACGGGTGCGCCTTGGCGAATCCGCCAACCCCCGTGCCACTTGGCATCGCCGCCGTGATCGTGACGACCTTGGTATTCTCCGTCGCGAGC
>JBKJMP010000159.1:0-4276 GCA_046596395.1 Gemmatimonadaceae bacterium | reverse complement strand
CGTTCATGTTCAGGATCTGCCCGAACGAGAGCTGCGGCTTGAATGGGTTCGACCCGATCGACATTCGCTCGCTCTCTCACCGGGGAATGAACTCGGCGCTATATTCAGCGCGGTTCGGCATGGCATCGTACGGTCGAGACAACATGCGGCCGCAGACGACTTCGCGCGAGGCGGACGTGACCCTCTCGGCTCCACTTCACGACGACGCCGTCACCCTGTTGCGCAGCCTCAGCGGGCCGCACGGCATCCGCGCCTCGGCGTCGCCGGTGGCGAATTACACCGGCGTTTTTGCGCGTGACGGCGTGATGGCTGGCATCGCCGGACTGCTCACCGGCGACAGGGCGATCTCTGCGGGGCTGGTGCGCACCCTGGAGCACCTGCGCACCCTTCAGGGCCCGCAGGGGCAGATTCCGTCCAACTACATGCTGCGCGAGTTCCAGGCACCGCTCGTGAGCTTCGGCACCCTGGCCCCGCGCTTCGACGCACCACTCTGGTACCTCATCGGCATCGGGCTCGGCGCCCGGGCGGGGGTGCTCGACGCCACCGCATTTCGCTCGTCGGTCCAGCGGGTGATCCACCTGCTGGATGCGCTCGAGTACAACGGGAGACACCTGCTCTATGTGCCTGTCGGCGGCGACTGGGCCGACGAATACATCTATGAGGGGTACATCCTCCATGACCAGGTGCTCCGCGCCTGGGCGCTGCGACTGGCCGGAGTGACCTTCGGTGGAGGAGCGTGGCAGGACAAGGCGGGAGCCATCGAACGCGTCATCGCGGAGCAGTTCTGGCCGCCCAGCGCCGCGCGCCGCGGCTACCCGCTTGCCGCCTACACCCCCGCGCGCGAGTTCGAAATGTTCGACCTCGCCACATCGGCCCTCGCAGTCGTGGCCGGTGTGGGTGACACGGGTTTCAAGGCGCTGGACTGGATCGCCGCCCAGTTCCTGGCGCGCGGAGACCTGCCTCCGGCGTTTCATCCCGTCATCGGCGAAGGAGACCCGGACTGGCCGGCCCTGTCGCGCTATCACGTGCATGGTTTCCGCAACCGGCCCCACGAGTATCACAACGGTGGCATCTGGATGATCTGGCTCGGGTGGCTGGCGCTCGCGCTGGCGGCGCGCCCGCGCGAACTGACGCAGCTTCGCGCCGCGGTGGACGCGCGACTGGCCGCCGGCGCGTACGCTTTCGAGGAGTTCTTTCATGGGGAGACCGGCGTCGCCTCGGGTGTGACCCGGATGGCCTACAGCGCCACCGGAGTCGTCTTTCTCGGCGTGGCCGACGCGCCCGCGACGATAGCGCTGCTCGGGCGATGAACGAGATCGCCCTCGCCGAGTCACTGGCGCACGTGCTGGCCACGCGCCTGTCTCTCCGCGTTGGATCGGCGCGCACCGTACTCGCAGTTGCCGGCGAATCCGGGAGCGGCAAGTCCACCACCGCCCTCTCGCTCGCCTGCGCCCTCGAGCGCGCGAAGCTCACGACGATCGTCCTGCATCAGGACGACTACTTCCTTCGTCCGCCTGCGACCAATCATGCGCACCGCGCCGCGGACATCGGGAGCGTCGGGCCGCAGGAGGTAGACTTTGCGCTCCTGTCCGAACATGCGGCGGCATTCCGGCGCGGCGACCGCGTCTCCAATGCGCCAAGGGTGGACTATCCCGGCAACCGCTTCATCGCACACGAGATCGATTTCGCTCGCGCCGCCGTGCTGGTCATCGAAGGCACATACGTGCTTGCGCACGTTGCGGCCGACGTTCGCATTTTCCTGAAGGCCACGTATCGGGACACACTCGGTCGACGTCGAGCCCGCAACCGCGACATCGATTCGCCCTTCGTGGAGGAGGTGCTTGCCATCGAGCATGTCATGGTGGCGGCGCAGTCTTCGCTCGCGGACATCGTGATCGAGGCGAACGGCGCGATCGTGGAACGGGCACGCTAGGGATTACCTGTTCACGCGCAGCACCTGCACCGTGTTGTCGTTGCGCGCGACCACGATGAGTCGCCTCCCCTGTACCGACCGCACCAGCCGCATGTCGCGCACGTCGCCCTCGAGCAGCAGGCCACTCGCGCGCATGTCCACTGGCTCCAGTGCGCCCGCGCCATTCCCGCGGAGCAGTTGTCCGACACTCGCGTCGTAGCGCCCGCGCATGGGAGTGACCCCGCGGAAATTGCCACCCACGATCACGTCAGTGCGGCCATCGGCGTCGAAATCCCCCGCAACCGCCCCGTACACCGGCGCAAACTGCGCCTCCGCGGCGAGCGGACGCACCTCGTATGTGCCGTCGCCATTGTCGAGCGCCACCGCGCTCGCGAGCGTCCGCGCCTCGAGAACTCGGGCGGAGGCAAGATCGGCAGCCGGTAGAATGTCCTCGAGCTGGCTCGCCCCGAACGCCCGGTACGACGTGTACTTGCTGCGCAGCGCCGGGATCAACCGCACGAACTCGTCTCGCCCCGCGACCGGATACGCCTTGCCGTGCTTGTAGAACGTCAGGAATTGCTGGAGCGCGCCGTTTTTCGCGAACTCCCCGACGTGCATGCGCAGCGGCTCGTTCGCCGCGGCGCGCAGGTAGGAATTGCGGCCGAGGTTGCCAAGGATGAGGTCCGTGCGCCCGTTGCCGCGCAGGTCCACCGCGGTCACCGAGTTCCACCAGCCGGTCGTGCCCGATAGCCCGGCCTGTGCAGTTCGATCCTCGAAGCGCGCGTTCTTCTGGCTGAAGACCGTCACCGGCATCCACTCGCCCGCCACCACGAGATCCAGTGTGCCCTTGGTCGCGGACGATATCCACGTGGCCGACGACACCATCCCCACGCGCGAGAGCCCCGGTGCCTTCGCTGCCGTCACGTCGGAGAATCGGCCGCGCCCGTCGTTCTCGAGCAGGCGACTCTGCGGTGCCATCCCATACTTCCGGGACACGACGCGTGAGCCGACGAATAAATCGACATCGCCATCGCCGTCGAAGTCGCCGGCCGCGACCGTGCCGCCATTCTCGTAGGCCTCGGGCAGCGCGCGCGCGTCGCGCCGAAAACCCCCGCGGCCATCATTCATGTACAGGCGGTTCGCGAGCGCAGGTCCCTCCCAGAACTCGTTGCCCCCGCTCACCACGAAGAGGTCGAGGTGCGCGTCGCCGTTGGCGTCGAAGAACGCGGCATCCACGTCCTCGTTGAGGCTGTCCGCGCGAATCGACGGCTGCGCACTCGCAACGAAGCGTCCGTCGCGCCCCTGGACGTACAACCCCGCCGGCTGCCACTTCCCGCCGCCGACGAAGACGTCGTCGAGGCCATCCCCATTCACGTCGCCAACGGCGAGCGCCGGCCCTTCGCTCGAGAGCAGGTGCGGCATCAGTGGCTCGCGATCGTAGTCGAAAAAGGTGTTCTCCGCGTGCTTGAAGCCGATCCCCGCCGTGGCCGACACGTCGGTCAAGAGCGGTCTGGCCGGCGTCGGCGCGAACCCCATTGTGCCACCCGCGTTCTTCTGGTCAAGCGTGAGCATCGTGTCGGCAGGCACACCGGTCAGCGCCTGCATGCGTCGATCGGGCCACACGATCACGAGCGAATCCACCCGCACTGACTTGCCGAGCCCAAAGTGCAGCCGTGGGTCGACGGACGACTGGAATCCCCGCGTCGGCATCTGCTCCAGCACCTGCCGCGTTCCGCCGTGCACGATGCTCACCCGCGCACCGATGCCTGCCGTGTTGCCACCACTCCCGCGGAGCGTGATCGTCAACGAGTGATTCCCGCTGATCTCACGTCCGCGATTGCGATACACCGACGCCGGCGCATTCACGTTGTTCACCACGAGGTCGAGCGCGCCGCTGTTGTTCAGGTCTACGTACACCGCGCCATTCGAGAATCCCTTCTGCGCGAGCCCCCACCCCTCGGCCATGTTCGTGAACGTGAGGTCCCCGTTGTTGCGGAAGGCGTACTTGGCGAGCGGGATCTGCGGCATCTTCGCCAGCAGCGACATGTTCTTGCCGCTGATCCCCTCGGCGAGCGACGCCTGCACCGCCTCGTTCCCCACGTAGTTGATGTAGTCCAGGTCATTCGGGCGCCGGTAGATCCCATTCGTCACGAGGATGTCCTTGCGCCCGTCGTCGTCGAGATCGGCGAAGAGCGGCGCCCAGCTCCAGTCGGTGGCCGACACGCCAGCGAGGTAGCCGATCTCGCTGAACCGGCCACCGCCGCGATTCAGCTGGAGGGCGTTGCGCGCGTACTGCGGATGGTAGCCCGCCTTCACCCGAAGGTTGAAGAGGTTGAAGCTCTCCGAGCTCGCCGACGTCTTGAG
>JBKJMP010000552.1:0-10497 GCA_046596395.1 Gemmatimonadaceae bacterium | reverse complement strand
TCACGGCGAAGTCCGCGGCGCGCGCGGTCAGGGCCATGTACGTGAGCGCGCGCGCCGCGGACTTCGCCGTGAAAGAGCTCAATCGCCGCAACCTCTGACCGGCGGACATCAGACATGACACTCGAACTAGACCTGATCAACCGGCGCGAGGCGATTCGTCGCGTCAGCGCGATCTTCGGCGGTGTAGCGCTCGTGGGCGGCACCGGCCTGCTCACTGCGTGCGAGCGCGCTGCGACGCCGGCTGACGGGACCGCCGCTGCATCCGCCGCAATGAAGCCGTTCACGCCCGAGGAGATTGCATTCCTCGACGAGATCGCGGAGACGATCCTTCCGGAGACGAAGACGCCAGGCGCCAAGGCTGCAAAAACCGGTGCCTTTATGGCGCTCATGGTCACCGATGCCTACGCCCCCTCGGATCAACGCGTCTTCCGCGATGGCATGCAGAAGGTGGACGAGGCGACGGAGAAGGCGCACAAGGTGAAATTCATGGCCGCCACGCCGGAACAGCGGTTGGCGGTGCTTCAGGTGCTCGACCGCGAGCAGAAGCGCGTGGCAGACGGAAAGGAAGCCGCCGACCGCCGCCGCAAGGGACTCGCGCCGCTTCCCGTGGACGAGACTGCGCCGACCGGAGACGAATTCCTTCCGGACGGACGCAAGGAGAACACGCCGGCCGCGGCTGACGTGAATCCCGCCGCAGCGATCACACACGATACGCCGACGCACTACTTCCGCATGATGAAGGAGCTCGCCCTCCTCGGGTACTTCACGTCGGAGATCGGCTACACGAAGGCGATGCGGTATGAGGAATCACCGGGGCGTTTCGATCCCTGCACGCCGTACACGAAAGGCGAGACGTCGTGGGCGTCGCACGCATGAGGATTCGTGCGCTCGCGGCATTGCTCTTCACGGCAGCAATGCTGTCGGCGTGCTCGGCCGAGCCACCGGCGGCAGACAGTTCGTCGGCGGCGACCTTGGCGGCCGCGCCCGCAACAGACAGCGTGGCGCACCCCGAGTGGACGCGGAATGCGGTCATGTATGAAGTGAACGTCCGGCAATACACGCCCGAGGGCACCCTCGCCGCGCTCGAGACCCACCTCCCACGCCTGAAGGCACTCGGTGCGGACATTCTCTGGCTCATGCCCGTGCAACCGATCGGCGTGAAGAACCGGAAGGGGGTGCTCGGCAGCTACTACGCGATTGCCAACTATCGCGCGGTGAACCCCGAGTTCGGGACGGCCGCCGACTTCAGGACGTTTGCCGACGCGGCACACGCGCAGGGCATGAAGGTGCTCCTCGACTGGGTGCCGAACCACACGGCGCACGACCATCCGTGGATCACGGAACACAAGGGGTACTACGTCGTCAAGGCGGACGGCTCGGTCAGCAACGCGCGCGACAACGAAGGGCGCGAGACCGACTGGACGGACGTGGCGGAGCTGAACTACGACAACGCCGACATGCGTCGCGCGATGCTCGCGGACCTGCGGTGGTGGGTGGACTCGATGGGAGTGGACGGCTTCCGCATGGATGTCGCGGGCGGTGTGCCGGACGACTTCTGGGTCGTGGCGCGGCAGGAACTCCGCGCGGCCAAGCCCGATCTCTTCCTCCTCGCGGAGGCCGAGGATCCGCGCTTCCACCGAACGTTCAACATGACGTACGGGTGGGAGTTCCATCACCTGCTGAACGAGATCACGCAGGGCAAGAAGCCAACGTCGGCGCTCGATACATACTTCGCGAAGCAGGACAGCCTGTATGGCCGCAACGCGTTCCGGATGTACTTCACGAGCAATCACGACGAGAACAGCTGGCAGGGCACGGAGTTCGAGCGCATGAAGGGCAATCACCTGCCGGCGTTCGTGCTGAGCGCGACGGTGCAGGGCGGGATGCCGCTGTTGTACACGGGGCAGGAAGTGAGCATGAAGAAGCGGTTGCGCTTCTTCGAGAAGGACACGGTGGACTGGAAGGGCGCCTCCCTCGCGGCGTTTTACAAGTCCGTCTTCGATCTCAAGCACTCGCAGCCGGCGCTGGCGAATGGCTCGTGGGGTGGCCCGCAGGTGAAGCTGGAGACGACTGCGGGCGATCGGGTGTACCTGTTCACCCGAACGCTCGGCGCCAACACGGTGCTCACGGCAGTGAACTTCGGATCCTCGCCGGTAACGGCTTCCTATACGCTGCTCGGCCAGTCCGGGGAATACACCGACTGGCTGAGCAAGGCCAAGGTGCCACTCGGCGCGCAGGGGCAGATCGATATTCCGGCCCACGGCTACCGGGTGCTCGTCCAGTGAACCACCAACCGCGGTTACCGGTTCACCGGTAACCGCCCGGTGAACCGGACCTTTCCTGGACGCGCTCGAGATCGATTCGTACGTGTCAGAGGGCTGCCCACGAAAAGACCGATAATCCGGGCAGTCACCGAGAACCGGAAATCAATCAGTTCTGTTGTCGTCGGTTACCCAGTAACTCCTCACCGCGCTTTCAATAGGGAGCGTTGATAGGCCACGACCAGATCGGTTGTGCTCCACAATTGCACATCCGACCCTGAGCCATAGCGAATGGGGACCACGCGACCGTCTCGTACTTCGTAGCTCCACAACTCGCTGTGGAACCCCGACGCCTCGACCGCGGCGAGCACGCGATCGACCGCGCCTCTCAACTCCGAGACGTACTCCGCGTTCGACGATGTCGCCGCATCGCGCGGCCCAAGTGCATCCGCGATCCGCCGCATCGTTCCGATCAGGAACAGGTTGTTCTCCCGCCCCCACACCACGCGTGGGCCGTGGTAGCGGTCGCGGTCGAAGTCGCGCCAGACCGCCGGCGTCGCGTACGCGTCGCTCGCGACGACCGGGCCGATGCCCTCGATGAGCAGTCCCACTGGATAGTGGCGCGTGAACGTGCGGACGTCGCGCAGCACCTCGGCGTGCGTGCGCGCATCAGGTGCCGCGCGGGCCAGCTCGCTGTCGCCGAGGAAGAGGCGCGTTGCCACGTCACTGTTGGCGACGGGGATCGGCTGCCCGTTGCCGTCGAGCGCGAGCGCGACGAACGAGAACGGTTCGCGATCCGCTCCCGTGCGGTCGAGCACCCCCGTCCAGTGCCGTCGATCCGGCTCGGCCATCGCGGCCAGACGCGCCGCGACGGCGGAGCGGACGTCCGCCGCGGGGAGATGCACGACGAAGTGGCTGCTCGCGCCCCGCCAGGTGGCGGCCGCGCGAGCGAGCGCCTGGCGATCGGTTGCGTAGCGACCGAGCGGCGTCTCGGCTCCGATCGATGCCGTGGAAATGCCGAGTGCTCGCAGTGCGTCGAGGATGCGCCCCACCGACTCGAGTGCGGCAGGCGCCCAGATGGCATTCACGTCCATCGCGTAGCGCCCGCCCGCATAGCCCACGTTGCTATCGCGCCAGCTCTGCGATGCCCAACGCCCCGAATCGCGCGGCGCGAAGGACACGAGATTCGCGACGACTGGATTCTCCGCGTACGGGGCCGTCACGCGCGCCACGAGGGCGAGCTCGCGCAGCAGGCGCGTGGCGCGCGACCCACCGCCATCCGACCGATCGAGCAGAAACGCGCGCTTCCGGGCCGGGGGCACGCTCGCGTCGGCGAGCCATCGCGCGGCATAGATCGGGAACTGGAACTCGGCGTCGATCATGTGATAGTTCTCGCGCGTGCGCCGGATGTCGCGCAGCACGACGCGCGCGCGCTCGCGCAGGCTGTCGGCGGCCGAGCCGGAGGCGCGAGACGCGGCCGTCAGGTGCGCCGCGTACTCGCTCGCTGCCTCGCGCACCGCCTGCCCACCCATCGCTTCCTCGTGGCTCACGCGGCCGTCGGGGCCGAGCTTGCGAAGCGCGCTCGCGATCACGGCCTCGGACATCTCGTTGCGCCAGATCGGCCGCATCATGAGCGCTGACATCAGCATGTCGCGCCCGAAGTACGTCGCGTACGTCGGAAGGCCGGCCATCAGCTTCTCGCGCGAGGAGAGGAGCTCGAGGCCGCGCACCTGCCGTTCGAGCCTCCGCGCGCTCGGCGTCCGCCGCTCGGGGCCATTCGTCGCCTGGCTCAGGAAGCGCAGGAAGTCCGGCGTGAAGATCTGTCTCCGCCCGAGCGGCGAGAGTGCCCGTCCACTCGTGGTGATCCGCAGCGAGAAGGGAATGCGCGTCCCCGTGCGCGCGCGGAGCGACACCGAATCGCCCTCGACCGACGCGATGACGTGCCGCGGGTCCGTGCGAAACTCCATCAGCAGCGTATCGCGTCCATCCAGCGCGGGCTGCGCCACGCGCACCACATGCGTCGCGCCAGACGTCCGTGCGGTGACGGTTGGCCGAAGCCGCGCACGAAGTGCCTCGATGCTCGATGCACCGAGCACCGCGAGGTGTTTCTGCCGGTCCGCATCACCGAGCGACGCGAGCGCAGTGAGCATCCTGTCGAGCTCGGGCAGCTGGAACGGCGCTTCCGTGAACGCCGCCTTCTGGCGGCCACTGTACTGGAGATCGCGCTCGACGCGCATGGAGCCGAGGAGGAACCAGCCGATGTCGATGCGGGCGTCGCGCGCGACGAGCGCGTGCTCGAGCGTGTGCCGGCGACCGTTGCGCGAGACGAGCGCACCTGCGTCCGCCCACTCGAGTGCCGCCGCCCCGCCGCCGGCGCCGCGCGCCGTGAAGCCGAGGCTCTCGTCCTCCGCGTTTGCCCAGAGGTGGACCACGCGGTCGGCGCGGGCGTCCAGGTAGACCTGGACGGTGTTGGATGACGCATCCCGGAATAGGCGGGTCTGGTATCCCAGGTAGGCGGCGCTGTCGTCCAACCCCCGCTCGGGGAACGACAGCACAGGCAGCACTCTCGTGGGGGCCGCGAGCTGGGCGGCAAAGGCCAGGGCGATGAGACTCATTGGGTGTGATCCATCCTCAGCGTTTCACGCGCCGCTTCACCGGCGGCGTGCGGGTGGCCACGGAGCCAAGCTCCACGAGCGTCGTGCGAATGCGGACGTCCATCATCGCGTCCGAGTTGTGCTCGATCATGCCGATGAGAATATGCGCGGTGCGTTCACCGACTTCGATGCCCGAGTGCCGCACGTGCGTGACTTTCGGATGCAGGAAGGAGGGCGCCTGTCCGTCGCTGATCGAGAGGAGGGAGACGTCCTCGGGGATCCTGGTGCCCCGCCGTGCGAGCTGATGGTGGGTGTACACGAGGAGCTCGTCCGTCATCGTGAAGATCGCCGTGAGGTCGGGGTGTGCGGCGAATACCCGGTCGAGCTGCGCCTCGAGCTCGTCGAGCATGGTGATGCGCAGGATCTGGGTGTCCTCCAGCGCGATGCCCGCCTCCACGTGGGCGCGCCGAAAGCCCTTGAGGCGCTGGGTGCTGATGCGCTGGCGCTGGTCGCCGAAGACGCCGACGCACCGGGTATGCCCATGACCGATCAGGTAGCTGGCGGCCTCGCGTCCGGCCTCTTCGTCGTCGATGGTGATGGTCGTGTACTTCGACGTGTCGATCGTGCGGTCGAGGAGGACGACGGGAATGCCCAGGTCGTGGAGCACGTCGAGGTGCTGGAGGTTGGACGTCTCGGAGGAGAGCACCAGGAGCACCCCGTCGGCGGAGAGGTGGGTACAGTACTCGGCGAGCCGCCGCTCCTGCACGATCGAGTTGTCCGACTGGAAGACGATGAGCGAGTAGTCATTCTGCTGGACGACCCGATTGATGCCCGTGATCATCGAAGGCACGAAGAACATGTTCATCTCGGGGACGATCAGCGCGATGAGGCGCGAGTGCTTGGCGCGCAGGTAGCGGGCGCGATAGTTGGGGATGTAGCTCATGGCCTGGGCCACTTCCCGCACGCGGTCCTTCGTCTCCCCGCTGATGTCGGGGTGGTCGGCGAGGGCGCGGGAAATGGTGGCCATCGAGAGGCCGAGCTTGCCGGCAATGTCCTTCAAGGTGACGCGACTGCCAGCCATGGCGCTCCGGGTCCGCGTGGCCGCAACAATTGCACAAACGATTGCACAATGTATTACAGGGCTGTCCTCTTGTCATTGCAAAGTTTTGTTTGTATGAAATAGTGACTGAAAGTTGTTCGGTGGTGTCTTTTGGGTACCAGGCTCGTAGCGTACTGCATCTCTTTGCACGAAATTTTGCGCGAATGGCGAAGCCGCTGCTCCGCAGCATCCGATCAGGACGGTCCTCCTCCGGCAGTCTGCACCGCCCGCTGGTAGCTCGCGAAATCCCGGCAGCATCCGGTCCGGCGGCGACGCCCGGCCACCCAACCGTCCCAGAGCAATCCCTTGTCCTTATGTGGAGGCAACGAATGGCAGTGATTCGATGTGCGCTGGCCGCGGTACTTGGCGGCATTCTGCTCGCAGCCCCGCTCGCCGCGCAGGGCGGTACAGGAACAGTCACCGGACGCGTCCTCGATTCGGCGTCGCGCCAGCCCCTCGGCTCCGCGAGCGTGCGGATCTCGGGCACCACCAACGGCGCGCTGTCGCGCGGCGACGGCTCGTTCACTATCGGTGGGGTGCAGGCGGGCAGCCGCGAGGTGCGCGTGACGCGCATCGGGTTCGGGGCGCAGACGCGCACCGTGAACGTCACGTCCGGCGGCACGTCGACCGTCGACTTCATCTTGGCGCCGCAGGCGGCGATCCTCAGCGAGATGGTCGTCACGGGTTACGGCGCGCAGAAGCGGCAATCGATCACGGGCTCGGTCACCACGGTCGACGCCGAAGCGGCGAACGTCGGCGTGATCACGAACGCGAACCAGATGCTTCAGGGACGCGTGGCTGGTCTCAGCATGACGACCAACAACGGTGAGCCCGGCGGCGGTGCGCAGATTCGCATTCGCGGCGGCACGTCGATCAGCGCGAGCAACGACCCGCTCTACGTGATCGACGGCGTACCGCTCCAGAACGACGCGATCGTCGCCGGTGCCTACGGCGCGGTCGGCGTGAACCCGGCGCTGCCGCGTAGCCCCCTGAACAGCATCAACCCGAACGACATCGAGTCGATCACCGTCCTCAAGGATGCATCGGCGACGGCGATCTACGGCAGCCGCGGCGCGAACGGCGTGATCCTCATCCAGACGAAGCGCGGGCTGAGCCGCCGCTCGAACGTGGACTACGACACGTACGTCGCCGCCTCCAGCCCCGCGCGTAGCCTCAAGCTCCTGACCGGTGACGCGTACCGGACCTTCGTGCAGAAGGAAGTCACCGCCGGCAACCTGCCCCAGAGCCAGCTCGCCCTGCTCGGCACAGCCAACACGAATTGGGAGGACGCGCTCACGCGCACCGGATATGCCTCCAACCACAACCTGTCGTTCGCGGGCGGCGCGGCCTCCACGAGCTATCGCGCATCGCTGAACTACTTCGACCAGAAGGGCGTGGTGCTCGGCAATGGCCTCAAGCGCTACCAGGGCCGGCTCAACGCGCAGCACGAAGCGATGGACGGCAAGCTGGGGCTTGGCCTCACGCTCACCGCGTCGCGCGTGAACAACAACTTCATCGCGATGGAGAACGGCGGCGGGTTCACGGGCGGCGTGTTCACCAACATGGCCATCTATAACCCCACGCATCCGGTCATGACGGCGGCCGGGCAGTTCTACGAGATCGGCGGGGGCGCCCAGGGTGTGCGCAACCCGGTCGCGCTCGTGACGCAGATCGAGGACGTCGCACCAGAGAATCGCCTGCTCGGCAATCTCTCGGCGTCGTATCAGCTCCACACCACGCTCACGTCACAGACCACGCTCGGCGTGGATTACACAAGCGCGGTGCGCCAGACGTACTTCCCGATCGTCAGCCCCATCGGTGCCCAGTACAACGGACTCGCGCGCCAGGCCGAGCGGACCCTTCAGAACCTCAACTTCCAGCAGCTGCTCACGTTCACGCCGTCGCTTGGCAGCGGTCAGGAGCTCGACATCGTCGGCGGGTACGAGTACAGCGATTTCAAGAACCGTGGCTTCGAATCGATCGTGCAGGGCTTTATCACGGACGTCTTCTCGTTCAACAATCTCGGCGCGGGCACCCAGGCAGGGTCGCCGGCGCCTGTTTCGTACATCCAGGAAAGCAAGCTCGTTTCGTTCTTCACGCGCGCGAACTACGGCATCGCGGACAAGTACTTCTTCACTGGCGTGCTGCGCCGCGATGGGTCGTCCCGCCTCGCCGAAGGGAACCAGTGGTCGGTCTTCCCAGCCCTCTCGGCATCGTGGCGCCTCAGCAACGAGGACTTCATGCAGGGCTCGCGCTTCTCGAGCCTCGCGCTGCGCGCGGGTTGGGGACGGCAGGGCAACCAGGCGGTGCAGCCGTATGCCACGCAGTTGCTTCTCAAGGCGGACAACGGCGCGAAGTATCCGTTCGGCAACACGATCACCACGGGACTGGCCGCAGCACAGGTCGCGAACCCCAATCTCCGGTGGGAGACGGCGGAGCAGACCAACGTTGGTCTCGACTGGGGCATCATGAACGATCGCTTCACCGGCGTGCTGGACCTCTACCAGAAGACCACGAAGGACCTGTTGCTGACCGTGCCGGTGCCGCAGCCCGCCGTGGTGGACAGTCGCATCGAGAACATCGGGTCGGTCCGCAACCGTGGCTTCGAGGCCACGATCGAGAGCCGCCTCATCGAGTCTGGCTCGCGGAACCTGACGTCTGGTCTCGTCCTCTCAGTCGAGCGCAACCAGGTGCAGAGCCTGGGTGATGGCCGCGAGTTCATCATCACCGGCGGCGTGTTCGGCCAGGGCCAGTCGGGCCGTTTCTCGCAGCGCCTCATTCCCGGACAGCCGCTCGGCACATTCTGGGGCCCGAAGTTCCTGCGCGTGGACAATGCCGGGAAGCAGGTGTTCTCCTGCGTCGCGGCCTCCACCGGGTGCACGAACGGCGAGACCTTCGCCCCCACCGCCAACGACGAGGGGATCATCGGCAGCGCGAGTCCCAAGTTCAGCCTCGGCTTCCACAGCAACCTGACCCAGGGCAAGTTCGACGCGAGCTGGAACTGGCGCGGCGAGTTTGGGCGTCAGGTCTTCAACAATACGTCGCTGGTGTATGCCACGAAGGGCAACGCGAAGCAGGGCCGAAATTTCCTCGCCTCTGCGCTCGATGATCCGACCGGCATCAGCGAGCCGTCGATCTTCTCCTCGCGCTGGATCGAGAACGGCCGGTTCATCCGGCTCCAGAACGCCACGGTCGGCTATTCGTTCACGCTGCCTGCTCGCGTGGCGGCCGGCCGCACGATGCGCGCGTACCTCTCGGGCGACAACCTGTTGCTCTTCACGCCCTACTCGGGCTACGATCCGGAAGTGCACGTTGCGTCCGGTGTCGCCTCCCGTGGAATCGACTACCTGACGTATCCACGGGCTCGCACGTTCACCGCAGGCGCCCGGATCCAGCTATGACGCCCTTCTCCTCCAGGAATCACAATTCTATGACGACGACTTTCCGCACGAAGTCGATCCGCCGGGCCATGCTGGGCGCGATGGTAGTACTCGCACCGGCGGTGTTTTACGGATGCACCAATCTGGCCGAGGTGCCGAAGGACGCGCTGACGCCGGACAACGCCTTCAAGACGGATCAGGAGGTGCTGGCCGGTGTCGCCTCCGTGTACTCCGGCATGCGTGGTACGCTTTGGGGCTACTACAACCTCAGCGAAGTCACGACGGACGAGATCATCGTCCCCACACGCGGTAACGACTGGTTCGACAACGGGCGCTGGCTCGAGATCCATCGCCAGACCTGGACGGCGGACAGCGGCTCGGCGCTCGACGACATGAACGGCACCTGGAACACGCTGTTCAGCGGCGTGGCCAAGGCCAACCTGATGATCGAGGTAATCGAGAAGGCAGGTGGCGCGAACAAGGTTGCCAACCTCGCCGAGTTGAAGACGCTGCGGGCCTGGTACTACTACATGCTCATGGACTTCTTCGGCGGCGTACCGCTCGTCACCACGACGGAAGTTGGAACGAACCCGCGTGTCACGCGCGACTCGCTCTTCAGGTTCATCGAGTCCGATCTGAACGCCAGCCGCGCGGCATTGCCGGCGAGCTGGCCGGCGGAGATGGCGGGCCGCGTGACGCAGGGTGCGGCCGACGCGATCCTCGCGAGTCTCTACCTGAATGCGCAGGTGTATGCCGGCACGGTCACAGCGGCTGGCCTCACGAAGGGCACCGCACGGTGGCAGGATGCGATCACGGCAGCGGACCGCGTGATCAACTCGGGCAAGTACACGCTGGCGCCGAACTGGAAGAAGAACTTCACCCCGGACAATCACGATTCGCCGGAGAACATCTTCTACGTCGCGAATACGTCGGCGTCACCGGGACTCGGCATGAGCATCCCGATGCGCGGCCTGCACTATAACATGCTCTCCCCCGAGCCGTGGAACGGCTTCGCCACGCTCGCCGAGACGTACCGCGCGTTCAACCCCGCCGACAAGCGCCGCGACATCTTCCTCGTCGGACAGCAGTTCAGCTACAATACGGGCCTGCCGGTGAAGGATCGCGGCGGCAACCCGCTCATCTTCACCGACACCATCGGCGAC
>JBKJMP010000419.1:0-3338 GCA_046596395.1 Gemmatimonadaceae bacterium | reverse complement strand
ACGTGCGAACGTCCATCCCTGCTGGTCGTTCGGTGGCCGGCAGCGATGCGACCTGGCACCGCGCGTCGCGATCTACCACGACGATCGACGTCCACGTCAGCGCTCCGGCGTTCGCGGCCCGCTGGAGCTGCCGCACATAGTAGCTACCGTAGCACCCTCCCCCCACGACGACGATGGTGCCGAGGTGCTGCGTCTCGCGAATGACGCGCAGGGTCCGCTCAGCGCCTGACGTGGCGTCCCCCATCAACGCGAATCACTTCGCCGGTCACATACTCCGCATGGAGCAGGTACAGGACGGCCTGGGCGACATCCTCGGGCGAGCCCAACCGACCCAGTGGAGTCGTGCGGCGCAGGTGATCGGCAGTCAGCTCGTCGAAACCCTCCGGCAGCATCACGACACCCGGCGCAATCGCATTGACGCGAACGTCGGGCGCCAGCGCATGAGCGAGGGCGCGGGTCATCTGCACGAGGGCGGCCTTCGTCATCCCGTGCGGCACATATCCCGTCCACGTCTCGAACGCCGCGAGGTCCGCGATGTTCACGACGCACCCTCGCGCGACCCGCAAAGCGGGCGCGGCGCGCTGGACGAGGAAAAACGGCGCGCGGACGTTGAGCGCGAACATCGCGTCCCATGCCTCGTGCGTCACCTCACCGATAGGCGTGCGTTCCATGACTGCCGCCGAGTTCACGAGCGTGTGCAGCTCTCCGTGCTCCAGGACGAGTGCATCGATGAGCTGCTCACAGGCCGTCGGATCCGTGAGGTCGGCGCGCACGAGGGACGCTTCTCCCCCCGCCTCCTCGATGAGCTGTGCCGTGTCCCGCGCAGCGCCGACCGATTCGTTGTAGTGCACGGCGACATGCATCCCTTGCCGGCCGAGCGCGACCGCGATCGAGCTTCCAACGCGGCGACCGGCACCCGTCACGAGCGCCACGCGACCGGCGAGGGCAGTCATGCCGCCGGCGCCCTCCCTCGTGCCGCGAGCCGCGCGTCCTGCCGGGCGAGCCATTCGGGGGGAACCTGCATCATCCCGATCGTCCTCGGCCCGTCGGCCGCGCCATGCCAATCCGAGCCACCGCTGGGCAGGAGCCCGAGCTGGTCGCACAACGCGCGCAGGCGCGCGGTGTCCGACGGCGAGTGTCCAGGATGCTTCACCTCGACCCCGTCGAGGCCAATCGCGGCCAGGGCGGCAAGCCGCTCACGCGTCCCCGCAGGTCCCGGGTGCGCCAGCACGGCCAACCCTCCTGCCGCGTGAATCATGGCGATCGCATCGGGCATCAACAGCTGATCCTTGGCGACGTACGCCGGCTTCCCTGCGCCGAGGTAGCGGTCGAAGGCATCGCGCTGGTCGGTGGCCCAGCCGTCGGCCACGAGCGCGCGGGCGACGTGCGGACGTCCGACCGCTCCCCCACCCGCCTGCGCGAGCACGTCCTCGAACGTGACCTTGACGCCGAGTGCGATGAGCTTCTCGACGATCTCACGACCGCGGCGTTCGCGCATCTCACGCAACGCGCCAAGCTCTCGCTCGATCACGAGCGCGTCGGTCAGGTGCAGACCGAGGACGTGCGTCTCCGTTGCGCCCTCGACCGCACTGAGCTCCACGCCGTCCACCATGCGAATGCCCACTTCGGCCGCGGCGGCCTGTGCCTCGGCGAGGCCGCCGACGGTGTCATGGTCGGTGAGCGCGATGGCCAGCAGGCCGGCCGCCTTCGCCGCGCGCACCACGTCCGATGGCGAGCGCGATCCGTCCGACGCCGTGGAGTGCATGTGGAGGTCGACGTAGGGACCGTTCGTCGGAGCCGCCGGAGCGGTCACGGTGCGTAGCCGGCCTCGGGAGACATCTCGCTGGGCTGCGACTGCGCGAAGAGGCGCGCGAGATCGGCGTCGCTCATCTCGACGAGTGCGGCCTCGCGCGAGCGGACGCCGTGCGGCGAATAGCGCGTGACCCGCACCTCGCGGTCGTCACCGGAGCCAGACGTGAACAGCAGCGCAAACTCGTCGCGGTCGTATTGCGTGACGCGCCCCGATGGCATGACGCGCCACGCGCGGCCGTTCAACGTGATGGTTCGGGTCGGCATGATTACGGGAGCTCCACTTCGTGATAGATGCGTGATGGATCGAGCACGCGTTCCGGCGCAGAGGCGTGCGCCTTCGCCAAGGTCGCCGCGTCGGGTGCCTCGGTGAACTCGAGGAACGCGCCGCGAAGGCCCGTCTCCTCGAACACCCAATACCGGCATCCGGCCGAAGCGTAGTAGTCGCGCTTCCTCACCAGCCGCTCGGCGAACTTCACGCGATCGGGCGGGGTGACGAGCGTGCGCTGGATGGAAAGGCAACGCGACATGGTCACGCGACGCCGTCGGGGACTGACTCGAGGCCCGTCTTCATGGCCGCGAGGAACTTGTCCGCGTCGCTGCCATCCACGACGCGATGGTCGAACGAAAGCGAGAAGTACGCGCACGTGCGGATCGCGATGGTATCCTCCCCATCGGGTCCGGTAATGACCTTGGGCCGCTTCTCGATGGCGCCCAGCCCCAGGATCGCCGTCGTGCCGAGGGGGATGATGGGCGTTCCCATGAGCGATCCGAAGACGCCGGGATTCGTAATGGTGAACGTCGCGCCCTGCACCTCTTCGGGCTTGAGGCGCTTGCTGCGTGCACGCTCGGCGAGGTCGTTGAGGGCCTTGGTGAGTCCGGACAGGGAGAGGTCGTCGGCGTTCTTGATGACGGGGACGATGAGCCCCCAGTCGAGCGCGACGGCCACGCCGATGTTCACCTGCTTGCGGTAGATGATGTTGCTGCCCGACACCGCGGCATTCAGCACCGGGAACAGCTTCAGCGTCTCGACGACGCTGCGGATGATGAACGGCAGGTACGTGAGCTTCTGGCCATGCTGGGCCTCGAAGGCGGCGCGGCTCCGTTGGCGGATCCGTCCGACGCGGGTGAGGTCGATCTCAAAGAATGAGGTGACGTGGGCATTGGTGCGCCGCGACGCGACCATGTGCTCGCTCGTGAGCGCACGGATCTTGGACATCGGCTCGACGCGGTCGCCGGTCCACGGCTGGGGCGTGGGGCCGTGGGACTCGACGCCCGCGGGCGCATGCATGGAGCGCTGTGCGGTGGCGGCGACTTTGGGGCCGCCGTCGGCGATGTACTTCTCGATGTCGCGGCGGGTGACGCGCCCCTGCAAGCCCGAGCCCTGCATGGAGGCGATCTGAATGCCGTGCTCGGCGGCAATCTTTCGGACCAGTGGAGACGATTTGGTCCGTAGTCGGTCCTCGAGGCCGTTGCCGGCCGGAGTGGGTGGCGCTGCGATGATTGGTGGTGCGGGAGATTGATGGGAG
>JBKJMP010000350.1:0-2906 GCA_046596395.1 Gemmatimonadaceae bacterium | reverse complement strand
GGACGGCCGCGCGCCGCGGCGCCGAGCGCCACGAAGATTCCGGCGACGACGAGACCAACGGGGAGGTAGAACCACACGAGACGAGGCGCGCGCTCCTTTTCTATCAGCGCCACCATTCCCGCCGGCAATGCGAGCACCTGCTCGTCGGCTACGAGCGGAACCTGCGCGCCCGCGTCCGTCGTCACGGTCATCGAGCGAAGTCCGTCGCGCAAGCGCATCGGGATGAAGTACGACTCCCACTCCGACAGCAGCGCGTCGGCGGGACGGCCGAGCGCGACGTCGATGCCACCGCGGTACGGCTCGGGGGTGACGCGCACGCTCTCGCGCCGATACGAGATGCCGGTCGCAACCGTGTCCTTCGCCACCTTCAGCGTGCCGCCGAGTGCGCGGTCGAGCGCGTCACGCAGCCGCGTGGAACAGTTGTCCACGTAGTAGTCGTAGCGATAGAACTTGTTCTCCTCGCGCGCGTTCCACCGCACGAAGTCCCGGAGCTTGAACGCCTGGAGCGGCGTGAGGTTCAGTCGTTGGATCGTCGTGTGGCGTCCTCGCCCCGTTTCGCGCCTGATCAGGGTGCGTGCGTCTTCGCCGCCCATCCAGTAGTTCGTTTCGCCCGTGAGGAATCGCGCGAGGAAATCCGGCTCGTTGAAGCCAAAGAGCCCCCAGTGATACGCGACGTCTTCGCCGGTTGCCGCGTCCTGGAAGCGCAATGCGTTGTGCCCGAACCGCTCGAAGATGAGCTCATGGGAGCCGAACGTGAGCAGCGAGACCGTGATCTCGCTGCCGGGCACTGCGGCCGCAGGCGCCAACGGGGTCGCGGAAACGACCTGTGCCGATGCCGCGCACGCGAGCGCGCACACCATGACGAGCGCGACGATCGCTCGGCGCATCACAGCTTGATCTCGCGTCTCTCGTCGGCCGACTTGTACATCGCCTCGACGATCCGGTGGAGCAGCACCTGGTCGGTTGGGGCCTCGTACTCTGTCTCGCCGGAGACGACCGCCACGAAATGCGCGAGCTCCGCCCGGTACGACTGGATGAACGCGCTCTCGCGTGCGGATGCGCCACGCGGGGAGACGTCGGTGGGACGGCCGTGGAGCTCCTTCACGACACGCAGCGGCGCGAGGCGCGTGCTGCCGCGCGTCGAAAGCGTCTCGAACCACCAGCGCTCCTCCTCGCCCACGTAGGCGCCGGAGACGTCGAAGTTGAAGGAGACGCCGTTCGCACAGCTCAGCTGCACGAGCATCGCATCCTCCACCGCGTTCTTCCCCGTACCGCGATCGATGTGCGCGCAGACGCGCTCGGGCTCGGGGAAGTCGCTCAACCACAGCGCGAGATCGACCAGCGGCAAACCGTAGTCGAAGAACGCGCCACCGCCGGCCTCGGCGCGGCGCATCCGCCACCCCTGCTCGCCACGCTTGTGGTGGTAGGCGCCAGCCCTGATGCCGGTCAGCCGGCCAAGCTCGCCGCCACGGAGGAAGCCGGCGAGCGCCTGGACGTCACTCCGGAAGCGGTGGTTGTTCGCGACGATGATCTTCCGTCCCGCTCGCGCAGCTGCATTCACGATGCGCTCCACCCCTTTGGCCGTCAGCGACAACGGGCGCTCGACGAGCACATCGACGCCTGCGGCGATCGCGCTCATCACGTGCGGCTCGGGCAGGTGGTTCAGCGTAGAGATGACGATCGCCTGGAGATCCTCGACCTCGAGCAGGTCGCCAATGTCGGTGCAGGCGTCCTCGATCTCGAAGCGGTCCGCGAGCGCACGCGCTTTCGGGCGATCGTTGTCGCAGACGGAGACGAGCTTTGCGCCCCGCATCTTGGACAGCACGGGTAGGTGCGTGAGCTGCGCGATCGCGCCCGCGCCAACGACGCCGATTCGTACGGGGTCCGTCATGGATCGCTTCTCCGGAGTGGGCCGAAGTAATACACGCCGCCAGCGCGCACCGAAAGCGCCCGGAAGCCGTTCAGCAGGTCGCAGCGAACGCGGCTCTCGAGGCCGATGCGCGGCAGGGGGCGCAGGTGCACCCCCGTTTCAGCAAAGACGCCCGTCGAGATCACGTCGAACAACCGCTCCACGAACGTCCCGCTGATCAGGGCTCCCTCGGCATTGATGATGTGCACACCGATGCCACCGCCAACGAACGGCTGCACCACGGTCGCCTGCTTCGGAAGCCACCGGACGCCCACGCTCATCGCGACATCGTACACGCTGACGCGCGAGTACGGGACAACGTCATCCCCCGACGGGTCGTTGATCACGCTCGAAACGGAGTCGGTGAAGGTCTTCACGATCGCGTCAGTGAGGCGCGATTCCCAATACCCTACCTCGAAGCGCAGCCGCAGCGTGCGCGACAGCCTGCCGTAATCGGCCGCAAGCCCGTAGATCGTCGCGGGCTCCGTCATGGCCGGCCGAACGGCACCGACCTCCATCGACAATGCAGACAGTTGGAGGCTGTCGATCACGGGACGATTGCCGAGGGGCTGTGCGGCGGCAACGCGCGCCCATGCGAGCGACAACCCGACGAGCAGGGCGAGGACGACGCGCCGCGCCGCGCGTGCGGGCGCGCCGCGGTCACTGGATCGTTCCAACCGTCGTGCCCGGATAGTAAGTGCGAAGAATGGTTCGATAATCCTGCCCATCGCGCGCGCGCCCGATCGCGCCGGCCTGGCACATCCCGATGCCATGGCCATTGCCACCACCTAACAGCGTGAGCTTCTCCACACCGCTGCGGCCTCGCGTTGCCTCGACGGAAAAGTACGTGCTGTGCAGAATCTCGCCACCGGACAACCGAAGCGCGTAACGCATCTCGTTACCGCGCAGTGTCACGCGTCCGCCATCCGTCTCCACCACGAGCGTACCCACCCGTCCGCCCGTAGTTACGTCGGTGACGGACACATCGCGCACCGTC
>JBKJMP010000309.1:0-3158 GCA_046596395.1 Gemmatimonadaceae bacterium | reverse complement strand
CCCAGGCGCGGTTCGCACTCGTCCCCGCCGACCAGCCGCCCGCTGAGCTCGAGGAGGCGCTGCTCGAGCGCTGGCGCGACGAGGGACTGTTCGCGCGCACGCTCGCGGAGCGCGAAGGAGCGCCGACGTTCGTGTTCTACGAAGGCCCGCCAACGGCGAATGGACGCCCGGGGATTCACCACGTTTTCGCGCGCACGATCAAGGATCTCTTCTGCCGGCATCGCGCGATGCGCGGTTTCCGCGTCGAGCGAAAGGCAGGATGGGACACACATGGGTTGCCTGTCGAGATCGAGGTGGAGAAACAACTCGGGATCAAGGGCAAGCCAGACATCGAAAAGCTCGGCGTGGCGGAGTTCAACCGGCTCTGCCGCGAGAGCGTGTTCACGTATCGCGGAGAGTGGGAGCGGCTGAGCGAGCGGATCGGCTACTGGCTCGATTATGACGCGCCGTACGTCACGTACCATGCGGACTACGTGGAGAGTGTGTGGTGGTCGCTCAAGACCCTGCACGGGAAGGGATTGCTGTACCGCGGCCACAAGATCCTTCCGTATTGCTCGCGGTGTGGCACGTCGCTCTCGAGTCACGAGGTGGCGCAGGGGTACAAGGACGTTGACGACCCGAGCGTCTACATCGCGCTCGATCTGGGCAGCGTGGGTGGTGAGGTGGTGGAAGATGCGGCGGATATGCCTGGCCGCACCGCCCGACGCATCCTCGTGTGGACCACCACGCCGTGGACGCTCGTGTCGAACACCGCGCTCGCCGTGCATCCCGAGCTCCCCTACGTCGAACTGCGGAAGACCGACAGTCCCGACGCGCGCACGATCATCATGGCCGAGTCGCGCGCGAAGGCGGTGTTGGGCGACGACTATTCAACTCGCTGGACGACCGTGGGGACGATGCTCGGCGAGCACCTGGTTGGTGCGCGGTATCGCCGCCCGATCGACTGGCTCGAGTATCCCGCGGGAACGGCCCACGAGATCATCATCGGCGAAGGCTTCGTGAGCGCCGACGACGGCTCCGGCGTGGTGCACATGTCGCCCGCGTTTGGCGCCGACGACTATGCAGCGGGCCGCCGGCACAATCTTGCGTTCCTCCAGCCGGTGAATGCGCGCGGAGAGTTTCCAGCGGACCTGCCGCTGGTCGGCGGGAAGTTCGTGAAGGACGCCGACGCCGAGTTGATCGAGGAACTCAAGCGACGCGGCGTGCTGTGGAAGGCGTCCACGATGAACCATCCGTACCCGCACTGCTGGCGCTGCGAGACGCCGCTGCTGTACTACGCGCGCACGTCCTGGTTCGTGCGGACCTCGTCGTACAAGGACGAGATGCTCGCGCGCAACGCACAGGTGAACTGGAATCCGCCGGAGGTGGGTTCGGGACGGTTCGGTGAATGGCTGGAGAACAACATCGACTGGGCGGTGTCGCGCGAGCGATTCTGGGGCACACCGCTCCCGCTCTGGGTGTGCGATCGCGATGCCGATCACGTGGACGCCATTGGCGGGTACGCCGACCTCGCCGAGCGGAGTGGCGCCGCGCTCCCCGAGGATTTCGACCCGCACAAGCCCGGGGTAGACGCATTCCATTGGCGTTGCTCGCATGCGGGCTGCGAGGGCGAGATGTACCGCACGCCCGAGGTCATCGACGCGTGGTACGACTCGGGTTCGATGCCGTTCGCGCAGTGGCATTATCCGTTCGAGAACCGCGACGTGGTGGCGAGCCAGTTTCCCGGGGACTTCATCGCCGAGGGGCAGGACCAGACACGCGGGTGGTTCTACTCGCTGCTGGCGATCGCGAGTGGACTCGGCGATGCGCTGCCGAACAACGCGGCGGGCACGGCGTCGCCGTACCGGGCCGTGATGGTGAACGGCATCGTGCTCGATGCGGAAGGGAAAAAGATGTCGAAGAGCCGCGGGAACGCGGTGGAGCCGTTCGGCGTGATCGAGCGGCACGGCGTCGATGCGGTGCGGCTCTTCCTCGTAAGCAGTAGCAAGGTGTCCGACGAGCGCCGATTCGATGAGTCGGTCATTCGCCAGGGAGCGGGCAGGTTCCTGCGCACGCTCAAGAACATCTACAGCGGCATGTTCGCGACGTACGCGAATTTCGGGTGGTCGCCCTCGGAGCGCGATCCAGCGATGGCAAACCGGCCGATCATGGACCGCTGGATCCTCTCGCGGTTGTCGTCCGTTGAAGCGCAGGCGGACCGCGCGATGTACGACTACGACGCGTTCGCGGCCTCGCGGGCGATCATGGAGTTCGTGGACGACGACCTCGCGAACTGGTACGTGCGCCAGTCGCGGCCGCGCCTGTGGGCGGCGGACAACCAGTTCACCGACGACAACAACGCCGCGTTCGCGACGCTGCACGAGGTGCTGGTCGTCGTCTGCCGGCTGCTCGCGCCCCTTGCTCCCTTTCTCACCGACCAGCTGCATCGTGAGCTCACGGGCCAGTCGGTGCATCTGGCGGATTACGTTCGCCCGGAGTCAGAGGCGGCTGCCGCGCGGGATGACGACCTCGAACGGCTCATGGCCGCCGTGCGCTCGCTCGCGACGCTCGGCCGCGCCGCGCGCGAGCAGGTGAAGATCAACGTGCGGCAGCCGCTGTCGCGAATGGTGTGTGTAGCGCCGCGCGTGGACGAGGGCGCGCTGCGAGCACTGCTGCCCGTGCTCGCTGCCGAGCTGAACATCAAGACCGTGGAAATCGCGTCGAGCGGTGACGCCCTCGTGACCCTCGAGGCGAAGGCAAACTTCCGGACGCTGGGCAAGAAGTTCGGGAAGGAGACGCCAGTCGCGGCAGCAGAAGTGTCGAAGTTCACGTCCGAGGCATTGCGAGGCTTCGAGGGCGGGAAGGAGTTGACGGTTTCGGTGGGTGGAGCAACGCGCGCGCTGGACGCCGATGATCTCACAATCGTGAGACGAGCTTCCGGCGATCTCGTCGTGGAGGAAGAGCACGGTTTCTTTGCCGCGATCGATCCGTTGATCACGCCAGAACTGAAGCGTGAAGGGCTGGCACGTGAGCTCGTCAGCAATGAACAGGCGAATTCGGTCGCTGACCACGAGATCTGCATCCTTTCGCATACGCTGTACCCTGCTGACGAGCTCACGTGCCAGCCCTTCACGCTTCAGTTCTGGCGTGATCAACGGATCGATCGCGGCAAAGAAACC
>JBKJMP010000510.1:0-4583 GCA_046596395.1 Gemmatimonadaceae bacterium | reverse complement strand
TGCGGATCGCGCATGTTGACGCGCGTGCCGCGGAGATACATGTCGCCCGACGATGGGTGATCCAGCCCGAAGAGCGCGCATGCAACCTCCGAACGGCCGGCTCCCATCAATCCCGCGAGACCCACAATCTCGCCGGCACGCACACTGAACGAGACGTCCCTGAATCGGCCGGGAACCGTGAGCCGCTCGACGCGAAGCACCTCGTCGCCAAGCGCCGTGGGCACCGCGGGAGGGAGATACTCGCTGAGCGGACGGCCGATCATCATCTCGATGAGCTGCGCCTCGGTAATCGATGCGGTCGGGCGCGTGGCGACGAAGCCGCCGTCGCGCAGCACACTCACCGTGTCGCACAGCGCGAAGATCTCGGGCATCCGGTGCGAGACGTAGATGCACGTCACGCCACGTGCCTTGAGTCGCCCGATCAACTCATAGAGCCGCTCCGCCTCTGCCTGACTCAACGAGCTCGTCGGCTCGTCGAAGACAATTACGCGCGCTCCACCGCCAACCGCTGCAGCGATCTGCACCATCTGCCGGTGACCGATCGACAGGTCGCCGAATCTTCCGCTGACGTCGAGCCGCGTGCCCGTCTCGGCCAACAATGCCTCGGCGCGCCGCACGAGCTCCTGCCGGTCTACCAGCATCCCCTTCGTCGGAAGCGTGCCGAGACAGAGATTCTCGGCAACACTGAGGTTGTCGCAGAAGGCGAGCTCCTGGTGCACCATCGCGACGCCCGCGGCGATCGCGTCGCGCGGACTGTTGAACGCCACCGGCTGCCCGTGGACGATTAGCCGGCCGGCATCCGGTGACTGGATGCCGGCGAGGATCTTTCCGAGCGTGCTCTTTCCCGCGCCGTTCTCGCCGCAGAGCGCGTGACACGAGCCCTCGGCGATCTCGAGGGTCACGTCATGCAGCGCCTGCACGCCGGGAAAGCGCTTGCCGAGCCCCTCGAAACGAACAGCAGCGGTCACGACGGTCTCACATCGCGATGTACTTCGGGTCCACGTCGGTAAAGCCCCAGTCCCTGAGCTGGCGTGCCCACGCGCCGAGACTCGCCTTGTTGACCTTCACGAGCTCCATCGGGATCATCGCGCTCGCCGGATCCTTCTTGTGGTGGATCTTGTCGACTAGCGTGCGGACGCCGACGTCGCCCCACATGAAGATCGGCTGGGCGAGCAGGGTGGGCACGACACCGCGATCGACATATGCCAGCTGCGCGGGCAAGGCGTCCACGGCGACGACCTTCATGCGATCGGGCTTGATGTCGTTGAGCAGCGTTTGCGTGAAGAGCGGCCAGCCGCCGATCATCGCCCAGCCCGTGACGTCCGGATACGCGTTGTTCACGCGAATCACCTCGGAGGCCGCGTCCTGCGGCGTCTCGATGTGATTGAACGTGCCGACGATCGTGATGCCCGGGTGCTTGGCCGCCTCGGTCTTCACGCCGTTCACGCGATTTTGGAGGTTGGGCGCGTTCTGGTTGCCGGCGAGGATCGCGACCTTGCCCTTTCCTCCCATCAGGATCGCGAGCTCGGCCATGGTCCGCTGGCCCGTATTCGCGTCGTCCACGCCGTAGAACGCGAACCGCTTCGAGGCGGGCGCGTCGCTGTCGAACATCATCACCGGCACGCCGCGATCCACCGCGTCATTGATTGCGCCGGTGAGCTTGCCGGCATCGGACGCGGCGAGGAGGATGCCCGCTGCGCCATCATTCACCGCTTGCCGGATGCGCTGCGCCTGGATCTCGGCGTCCTCCTGCGGGGGCGTGAGCCAGGCAACTTCAATCGGAACCTTCAGTGAATCGGACAAGTGCTTCGCCGCGCGCTCGGCGCCGGTGCGCGCAGCGAGGAATACAGGATTGCTGGAGCTCTTCGCGATCATGGCGATCATGATCTTGCCGCCGGCGGGCATCGCTGCGGCGCCTGCTGCACCAGTGCTGTCCACCTTCACGTCGCCGCCGCCGCAGGACACCACGCCCATCATCGCCGCGACCGCCGCGACACTCCGCATCATTCTCGCGCTCATCTTTGGTACCGGGTTAGGAGGTTCACGCGGCCGGACGGGCCGCGTCGGAGGTACGGCTCAGACGTCGCGCCGTCGCGCGCGTGCTCCATTGATCGACGACGACTGCGATGATGATGGAGCAGCCGATGACGATCCACTCGTAGTTCTGGTCGAAGTGCAGGGTGCGGATCGACTGGCGGATCAGCACGATGAGCAGCGCGCCGAGCATCGCGCCGATCGCGCTGCCCTTTCCGCCGAGGAGGCTCGCGCCGCCCACGACCGCCGATGCGATGACATAGAGCTCGTAGCCCTGCGCATCGCCCGACGACGCCGAGCCGTAGAAGCCAGCGCCGAGGAATGCCGCGATACCCGCCGTGAGTCCCGAGACGGCGAAGACGCCGATCTGGATGCGCGACAGCGAGAGTCCCGCAAAGCGGCTCGCCTCGAGGCTGCCGCCGAATGCAAAGATGTGGCGCCCCATCACGGTACGCGTGAGGTAGACCGCGCCGATCACACTGAGCGCGATCATGCACAGCATCGGCACAGGGTAGAGGCCCCCGCCGAGCCCGAGCGGCGCCTTCACGACACCCGTGAGCGCCTGCGGCAGCAGAATGCTCTCCGCCTTCGTGGCGACGAACGCAATGCCGCGCAGGATCCACATCGTACCGAGCGTGATGATGAAGGGATGTACCTTCAGTCCCACCACGAGTGCTCCGTTCACGAGGCCGCACAGCAGACCTACGCCAGCGCAGGTCGCGATGCCGATTGCCACGGTGGTCGCGTTGTCCATCGGCCCGAGCTTGCGCAACAGCAGCGCGACTGAGACCCCCGCGAGCGCATAGATGGATCCGACCGAGAGGTCGATGCCGCCGGAAATGATGACCATCGTGGCGCCGATGGCCATGATCGCGAAGAAGCTGGCGTCGGTGGCCGTCTGCACCAGCGTGTTGGCGTTCCAGAAGTTGTTGACCATCTCGCCAGTGGCGCGGTCGGGATGCGAGCCGGCCAGGAGGGTCAACGCAATCGTCACGAGCACCAGCACCACAACCAGCCCACTTTCCTGCGATCCGGCAATGCGGCGAACGAAGGGATGCATGAGGGGCGGTAGTGGGTGGCTAGAACCTCGCGGCTTTCACGGCTGCCCTATACTGCGCATAGGGCGCGTCGTAGAGAAGATGCACCTCGCGCGCGGGATGTTCCATTGGCCGCGGCATCACCGTGCTCGCGGCCGCCGTCGCCAGGTCAGGAAAGGCTCCGGCCCCGACCGCGGCAAGGAGCGCTGCGCCGTAGGCCGGTCCCTCCTCGCGGTTCACGGTGGTCACTGGCAGCCCCATCACCTCGGCCTGCAGGCGCCGGACGAATGCGCTCTTCGCCCCCCCTCCCGTGAGCAGGAGGTGGCTCGGCGACGCGCCGAGCTCCTGGAGAATGGTGAGCGAGTCTCGGAGGGCGAAACAGATCCCCTCGAACACGGCGCGCGAGGTGTGCGCCCGGGTGTGCGCCAGGCTCAGCCCGAGAAACGCGGCCCGGGCACCCGCGTCCCGGAGCGGGGTCCGCTCGCCCTGAAGGTATGGAAGGAAGGTGACGCCCCCTGCCCCTGGTGGGATGCCCGCCGCCTCGGCGTCCAACAGCGTCGTGGCCTCCGCCGGGTCGGTGATCTCGCGAGCAAACTGGTCGCGGTACCAGCGGAATGCCCCGCCCGCCGAGAGTACGACGCCCATCATGTACCACGTTCCTGGCGCGACGTGGCAGAACGTGTGCGCGCGCAACTTTGGGTCGGTTCGGGGTTTGTCCACAGGAGCGAGGATCGTCCCGGACGTCCCCCAGCTCGAGACGACACCTCCCGCCCGCACCGCGCCCACCCCCGCCGCGCCGCAGGCATTGTCGGCGCCGCCACCGACCACGGGGGTCCCCTGCGCCAGGCCGGTGCGCCCGGCTGCCGCCGCGGTGACGCGTCCGAGCACCTCGGCCGAGCCACCGACCGCTGGCACGAGCGACTCCGACACCCCGACTGCCGCAAGGATCTCCGAGCTCCATCGCATGCGGGCGGTGTCGTACATCAACGTCGCGGATGCGTCCGACGGCTCCGTCGCGAGCACGCCCGTGAGACGGTAGCGGATGTAATCTTTCGCGAGCAGCACGGTGGCGAGGCGCGCATATGCCTCGGGCTCGTGTCGCCGCAGCCACAACACCTTTGGCAGCGTGAAGCCCTCGAGCGCAGGATTGCAGGCGAGTTCCCTGAGCGCGTCCTCGCCGCCGACGCGCTGCGTAATCTCTGCGCATTCCTCTGTGGTGCGCCCGTCGCACCAGAGCAGCGCGGGACGAATGACGTCCCCTGCGCGATCGAGGAACACCGACGAGTGCATCTGGCCGGAGATGCCGATGCATTGCACATCGACATCGGGGGCCGCGCGCAGCACGAGCCCGATCGCATCCACCGACGCGTTCCACCACGCCTGCGGATCCTGCTCGGCCCATCCCGGACGCGGCGTGGCCATCGTGAGTGGCGATGTCGCGCTCGCGACGATGTCGCCGTCGAGCGTGACGAGAATCGCCTTGACCCCGCTCGACGGCGACATCGTCGCGAG
>JBKJMP010000678.1:0-12026 GCA_046596395.1 Gemmatimonadaceae bacterium | reverse complement strand
GCTGCTCGCCGCCGCCGAAGCGGCCTGCTACAGTATGGCGCTGAGCGGAGCACTCGAGAAAGCAGGCTTCCCGCCGACGAGCGTCGACACACAGGCGGCGTGCACGGTGGAAAAGGTCGGCGAGGGCTTCAAGATCACGACGATGAAACTGATCGTGACCGCGGCGGCCCCCGGAATCGACGACGCCAAGTTCCAGGCGATCGCGGCCGCCACGAAGGAGGGGTGCCCCGTGTCTGGGGCATTGAAGGGCAACGTCCAGATTGAGCTGACTGCGACGCTGGCTTCGTGAGTCTTGAAAGCCGGGTTAGGAGTTGAGGGTCTGGGGTACAGGGTTCGGAGTCTACAAGCCGGGTTTGGGGTGAGTGAGTTCAACTCCAAACCCGGCACCTGAACTCACAACCCACTACTCCTCGCCGTAAACTCCAGACCCGGCCGTCAGTTTCTTCCATAGTTCCCACTGTATCGCGATCCAGATGGCGAGCGTTGGTAGGGCCAGACGGTAGAGTACTGCGGTGTTCGTCCGGAGGAATGCGCCCGGTACGAGTGTCGTCATGAGCGTAATCGTGACGAACGCCGTACCCCACAGCACGGTGCGCCAGCGTTCCCGCTGCGACCCGAAGTACCACACTGTGCTGCCGGTGAAGGCAATCACGTACGCTGCACGCTCCGCCTGGTGGTTGAAGAGCACGACGAAGAGCAGGACGGAGCACAGGTAGAGAAAGCGGAAGCGCTCCTCGTCCCACCGGGCGCGGCGAAGCGCCAGCGGGAGCAGGAGCACCACGACGCCGGTCAGCTGAATCGGCCAGTTCGGAAGCGCCGCGCCCGTGAGATGCTGGAGCAGCGCCATGGCCGAGAACCAGCGCTCGGGCAGGTCGAGGGACTCCACGCCGCGCCACGAGTGATACTGCTGGCCCAGGGTCGTGGGCGACGTGACGAGCAGCGGAAGCGCGGCAAGCGCCACGCCGATGAGTGCTGCCCAGAGGCCGGTCGCGATCGCCCGCCCCCGCGCAATCGCGAACGTGAGCGCCGCCAGCGGATAGATCTTTACGCACGCGCCGAGGGCCACCGCGAGTGCCGCGCGCCACGCTCGGCCGCGTTCGAGAGACGTGAACGCGAGGATGATGAGCGCCCCCATCAGTGCATTGCTCTGCGCGTTCTGCATGCCGCGCAGCACTTCGAGATGAAGGCAGAGCAATGCGAGCAGCCCTGTGCGCCCGGGCAGCACCCGTTCGACCGCCACGAAGAGCACGAGCGCGTTGAGCGAGCTCCAGAGGAACAGCGCGAGCGGCCACGGAAGCCACGCGAACGGTGCGAAGAGAAACGCGAAGGTCGGACTGTACTTGAACCGGTCCGAGTGTTCGGCTGGATACTCGGCGTAGAGGTCCATTCCCTCCACGAGGTGTCGCGCCGCCGTGCGAAAGATCTCGAAGTTCCCCGAAGGACGCGCCGCCTCGCGCATCTCCTCGGCCGAGGCGCCTTCGACGCGCATCGCGATGACGCGGTTGACCGTGGGATGCGCGGCCAGCGCCTTGCCGGCCGCGTCAGCGGCTGCCGTGGCGATGTAGAGTGCGAGGAGGATGCGGCGGAGTCGCGACGCGGGAGTCGCGCTCCACCAGGTGCGGATGCGATCGAGCGAGTGCAGAGGAGTTACCGGTGATGCGGACGCCGCCGTTCGCGGCCCATCAGGCGCTGTAATACTCCTTGATGCACGCCGTCACGACACGTTGGAGCAGGCGAACCCGCTCGTTCGTGTCGCCCATGGCGCGCACTTCGGGCAGTGTGCTCCACGTATCCTTGAGCACGATCAACAGGTGCTCGGGCAGGATGTTCTTCTCGCGCGCCTCGCCCGACATGCGAACGAGCGCGTCCTTGAGCGCGTTTGAGGAATCACCGCTTGCAAGATACGACCGCAACGCAAGGCGAACGGCAGTGACCGTTGCATCATCCAGGCGACCCGGCGGAGTGTGGCTCGAGTCGTACGCCATCATCATGTGCCAGGGATCACTGGAGGGTTGTGAAATGGGGTGGGAGACGCCAGCGGGCCCGACATGGCGACGAATGTTTAGCTCCGGGCGGCGCGCGTCAAGAGCAAACATTCGGCTCGTGATCGCGCGGTGGTCCCCGTCTTGCGCGCAACAGAGGTCTGCCCGTCACCCTCGCAGGCACGCCACCAGCCCGGATGACGTCGTGAGTCGTAGCGCCGTACTCGTCTTCTCCTCTGATCCATTCGCGGCGGCGCTACTCGCCGCCGCCATCGAGTTAGCTGGATACGAGCCGCACTTCGCGTCGGGGCACGAGACAGCGCGTGCCGCTGTGAAGCGCGTCCGACCTCGACTCGTGCTCATCGACTGCGATCACGAGGAGGCGTGCTCGGACGAGTTCATCGGCCCCGCCATCATGATGAAGGCGAAGGTGCTGCTGCTGCGGACCAAAAGCGCGCGCCGGGACGTGAGCGGGCTCGCCGAGCGAATGGACCTCCGAGTGGTCGACCTGCCGGACGATCACGAGCAGTTCATCGAGATCCTGCGCACGCTACCCAACCGCTGAGGAAGCTCAGGCCAGCGCGACCGCCGCTCGCCGCGCTCGCACCGCAAAAGCCGCCTGGGCGTCGCAGCCGTCGCAGTTGCCACAGGCCAAGTCGTCCTCGACCGCTTCGCCGAAATACTCCAGCAGGAAGCGCGTGCGGCAGCGCGCACTCTGGCAGTACCCCACCATCGCCCGGAGCTTCGCGCGATCCTGCTCGCGCCGCGCCTCGTAGTCGGTGAGGTCTGCGCTCAGGTCCACGGATGTCAGCTTGCTCTGGAGCCGTTCCCACCCGCCCCCGCGATGCTCGCGCACGAGCCCGTGCCGCTTGAGCAGCGTGAGGACGATGCGCGCCTTGCGGCGCGCCACGCCGGATCGTTCCGCCAGCGTCTCGAGCTGCACGCGCTCCTCGAGCGGATACTGCTCGAGCAACAGCGCGACCATCGCCGCCTCCTCGACGTCCGGATACTTTCCGCCCAGAAAGTAGGACTGCACGCGCGAATCCTCGACGCGATAGAGGATCGCGCAGACTGCCGGCTCCCCATCGCGTCCAGCGCGCCCAGCCTCCTGGTAGTACGACTCGACCGACCCTGGAAAGTGGTAGTGCAGGACGAAGCGAAGATCGCGCTTGTCGATGCCGAGGCCGAATGCATTCGTCGCGATCATCGCGCTGATTTCGCCGCGCATGAACGCGTCCTGCGACGCCCTGCGATCCGGCGGATTCATCTTGCCGTGATACAACCCGATCGAGAAACAATCCTTCAGCATCTCGTAGAGCCGTTCGGCCTCCTTCACCGTCGCCGTGTAGATGATGCCGCTCCCCGGGCATTCCGTGAGCATGCGCTCCACCTCGGCGTCCTTGCTCGCGACATTCACCGTTCGCTTCACTTCGAAGCGGAGGTTGGGACGTGCAAAGCCAGTGATCGTGACCTGCGGATCCACCATGCCGAGTTGGCGCGCGATATCGTTGCGCACTTCTGCCGTGGCCGTGGCCGTAAGCGCGAGGATGGGCGGCTTGCCGAGCCGCGCGACCACGGAGCCGAGGGTGAGATAGTCGGGGCGAAAGTCGTGTCCCCACTGGCTCACGCAGTGCGCCTCGTCAACGACGAAGAGGCTGACGGTGCGCGTGAGGAGCCGATCGAAGAACTCACGGTCCTTGAATCGTTCGGGGGTGAGGTAGAGAATCTCCCCTTCGCCCTCCAGGACCTGCCGCGCGGTCTCGCGCGTCTCGCCCGCGGACAGGTGTGAGTGCATCGCGAGCGCCTCGACGCCGTGCGCATGCAGCTTGTCCTGCTGGTCCTTCATCAACGCGATGAGCGGACTCACCACGACGGTGAGCCCGCTCTTGAGGAGTGCGGGAAGCTGGTAGACGATCGACTTGCCGCTCCCGGTCGGCATCACGACGATGGCGTCGCGTCCCTCGAGCGCGGCGCGGATCGGTTCCCACTGGCCGCGCCGAAAGTCGTCATGTCCGAATCGCTCGCGCAGCGTGTCGCGCGCGCGGGTCTTCGAGGCGGCTCTTGGCATGGGCCAGCAAAAAGCAGGAACCGGGCCGCCGCCTGCGGCCACCCGATTCCGCCTACCGCGACTCAGCCGCTGATCGCGATCCGGCGAGCGCGGGCGCCCTGTGCCTTCGGCACCGAGACGGTGAGCAGCCCGTTCGCAAAGCGGGCCTCGATGCGATCGGCGTCAACGAACTCCGGCAGCCGCACGGAGCGCTCGAAGGTGCCGTACACGCGCTCGGCGGCGAACAGGCGGAGCTCCCCGTCGTTGCTCACGTCGAAGCTCGCGGGCTTGGTGCCGCGGATCGTGAGCACGTTCTGCTCGAAGCTGATCTCCACCTGCTCCGGGCATACGCCCGGAAGCTCCGCGTGCACGACGTACGCGTCACCCCGCTCGGCGACATCCATCGCGGGAACCCAGCCGCGGTTTCCCTGCGGCGCGTTAAAGGCCTGATCGAAGGCGCGATTGAGAGTGAGCATGCGATCGAGCGAGCTCACGAGCGGACGAGTGGTCAACATGGTACTCAATGCTCCATAAGAGGGTTGAAAGATGTTGGTCCCACGCCAGGGGAACAGGCATCCTCCGGACCAGCCGAATGCTGCCACGTTGACCGAAAACGCCGGGCCACCGGGGCGCTTGTGACAGCGCACCTGCCAAGGATGCATATTGCCGTTGCAATGGACGTCACCGTCATCGTGCCGACGTATCGCCGGCCAGTGGACCTCGCTCGCTGCCTGGCTGCGCTTCGCGTGCAACGACATGCGCCGGCGGCGGTGCTCGTCACGCTGCGCGACGACGACGATGAGGGGCGTGCGCTGACGGACGAGCTTGCGTCGTCGTGGGATGCGTTGCGGCCAGTGCGCGTGGACCGAACGGGGGTCGTGGCCGCAATGAACGCCGCGCTGGTGGAATCAATCGGCGACGTCGTCGCGCTGACGGACGATGACGCCGAGCCACTCGAGGACTGGCTCGAGCGCATCGTGCGCGTGTTCGCTGAGAATCCGGATGTGGCTGGTGTCGGAGGGCGTGACGACCAGGCCGGCGTGACGGGAGAGGAGATGGTCGTCGGCCAGCTCCAGTGGTTCGGGCGGGCGATCGGAAACCATCACGTGGGTGTGGGCCCCGCCCGCGAGGTTGACGTCCTCAAGGGAGTGAACTGCGCGTTCCGTCTTTCGGTGGTGCGAGGGGTAGGCTTCGACGAGCGGCTACGAGGGAAGGGGGCACAGGTGCACTGGGAGCTCGCGCTCTGTCTCGCGCTGCGTCGTGCGGGTTGGCGACTGCTCTACGACCCCGCGATTCGCGTCCGCCATCACATTGGCGTGCGTCACGACGAGGACCAGCTGCACCGCGGGCGATTTACCGTGGTTCCGCACGAGGATGCGGTCTTCAACGAGACGCTTGCACTCGCGGATCACTTCACCGGAGCTCGGCGCGGCGTGCTCATCGCGTGGACGACGCTGGTGGGGACGGCGGAGGCGCCGGGGCTCGCCCAGTTGCCGCGCGTGCTGGTGCGCGACGGGCGCGTGGCGTTCAAGCGATGGCTGGCGACCCAGCGCGCTCGGCGCGCTGGGTATCGCGAGGCACGAAGAGACCGCGATCGCTAAAGTGCGCGGCGCCGCCGTGCGAGGCCGGCGACGCCGAGCAGGCCGGTGGCGAGCAGGACGACGGATGCGGGCTCTGGCGTGGCGACCACATTCCCGGAAACGGTCGTCGTGATGTTGTTCAGGCCCGTGTCCCAGTCGGTGCCCCACTGCAGGTAGAGGCCGGTGCTGCTGCTCACGTTGGGATTCAGGGTGAGCGTGGACGAAACTGTGCCGGTGGACGTATAGAGCGGAGCCCAGCTCGCGTCGAAGACATTCAAGGTGTAGCTGCGGGTGGGCCCATTGAAGTAGCTCCCCATCTGCAGGCTGGAGAGGAACACCTGTTGCCCCGCACCGGGCTGGAAGAAGAACTCTCCCACATAACCGTCCCCACACGCGAAGGCGACACCTGGCAATGTGCTGTAGCCGGCGTTCCAAAGGCTGAGACTCGAGCACAGGACACCAGCGTTTCCAAATGTCGTGCGCGTGCGGTTCGTAATGTCGAGGTTGGCGTGATCCCAGAGCGTCTGCGACATCGCGGCAAAGTCGCTATAGGGCGCCTGCGCCCTGACATCGACCGTCGTGGTTTGTGCGGACGCGAGTGCCAGCGGTGCAAACGCGAAGGCAACCTGAGCAAATGCGCGCGCGAATCGAAGCGTCATGGTGAACTCCTGAAGGCGGGGGGCCTGTGCATCGGTCTACTCGGCTGGCTGACTTCATGCAAACGCAGCGCCACCCGCCCCCCGCCACGTACGCACTTGTAAACCGTTCTGCTGCAACGTGTTGAATAATGATCCATCGTTCGAATGGGGCGGCTTACCCTTTCCCTGTTGCGTACGCGAAACACATTCCTTGGCTTCCGCGCAACACACTCAGCCAACCTGCGACGGTTCGAGGCGATCCAAGCTGCGGCCTAGCAACCCCATCAGGAGATAGCTCTCGAACAGAAGCGCCGCGCCGCCCACCGTTCCCGCTGCAGCCAGCCCTAGCCAGACCACGCCGCCCCCTGTGAAGTACGCAACCCCGCCCGCGATCGTCGGCAACACGAGCAGGATCAGGAGCGCGAACGTGGATATCAGGAACGTGAGCATCGTCTGCCCGATCGCCTCGAGCCCCGCCACACCAGTCTCGCCAAGCTTTACCCAGGCTGGAAACAGCACGGCCAATGCGTTGTGAATCAGGAAGTTGGCCACATTCACGCCGAGCAACAGGGCGGGCGCGCCCAGGACGAGTCCCGCTGCAACGCCGGGAAGGAGGGCCTCTTTCGGCACTTTGCCCACCGCCACCAGGCCGGCGATGACGAGAAGGAACTGCATCGCGGCCACGGGCGATGCACTGCTCAGGACCTCGGCGAGCACGATCTGGCGCCCCGTGAGCGGAAGCGTCTTGATCGTCGGCAGCCGTCGAAGCTCCCCGCGCAGGTCGTTCCTCAGCATCATCGGTCCGAAGAACATGACCATTCCGCCCACTGTCCCACAGAGCGTGATGACGATCACGGTGGCCAGCTCGGAACGGCCTGCCACGAACACCGCGCACGCCAGCGCGATGAGCGGAAAGCCGACGATCGTGCGCAACAATCCCGTGCGCACGAGCCACAGGTAGTTCTTCCAGATGATTGCCACCAGCGGGGCGCCGGTCGCCGCGAGCGGGATCGTCAGCTTTCCCTTCACATTCACTACGCTTGCCCCCGTCACACCGCGCATGCGCAGGGCCTGAAGCCGCTTCGCCTGAACCGCGGATGCCTCGGCGGCGGCCTCCTCGAACGCCGTGTCGCTGCGAAGCACCCACCAGACGTGCAGTACGAGCAGGACGAGCGCGAGCAGCATCGCCACCGGCCATTGGGAATCGCGCGCGAACATCGGCGCCGTGGCGATGCGGAATGGATACAGCACCCAGCTCATGGCGCCGCTGTCGAGTGCGCGCTCGATGGTCGCCATGACTGCGTCGCGGCCGTGCACGGCGGCCACCGCCGTTTGCAGCGCGAACAGCTCGCTGACCACCACCGCCGCCGCCGCGACGAAGACGAGCGCCGCCAGCCAGTTCCTGCGCAGGGCGTGCACGCCGTGCTCGACTTGCGCGCTGCGCACGAGCGCTACTCCGAGCCGGTGCAGGCTGAAGGTGGAGAGAAACACCCACGAGCTCGCGATGCGCACCGCCGCCGGCGCGTTGGCGCGGAATACGATCAACCACACGAGGGACGTCATCAGGATCGCGGCCTGGGCGCGCGCGAGCTTGTACACGATCAGGCCGCGGCGTGTCACCGGAGCGGTGAACAGCATCGACACCTCGGCCTGCGTGAAGGCGAGCGCGTCGCGGTCCGTGCCGAAGATCCAGATGAATCCCACGTACAAAAGGATGCCCAGTGGCAGCAGCGCCTTGGCCATCTGCGCCAGCACGACGTTGGGCTCCGACGCCCCTCGCGATCCGGAAAAGAAGACCATCCAGAAATACCCCACGCCAAGCAGCATCGCGATCGCATACCGCGGGCTCTTCAGCCGCTGGATCTGCGAGACGAGCTTGTTGCGAGTGGAGAAATAGATCAGGTACGCGAAAGCCCCGATCACGAGGCGGGACCAGCGGCTTCGTCCTCGGCTCCGGTGAGTGCGAGGAACACGTCCTCGAGGGACCGGCCAGCGAGCTCGGGGTGTGCGACGACGATCTCCGCGAGCGTGCCCGACGCGACGCAGGCGCCGCGCCGAATGACGAAGAGCTTCGTACACAGCTCCTCGACCAACGTGAGCAGGTGCGAGCTCAGGATCACCGCCGCGCCGGCCCTCGCGCGCTCGGCGATGGTGGCTCGCATGCGGCGCATGCCGCCTGGGTCGAGGCCGGTGAGTGGCTCGTCGAGAATGAGGACCGACGGGTCGTGCAGGAGACCGCACGCGATCGCGAGCTTCTGCTTCATCCCGCGCGACAACTCGGTGGAAAGTGATTTCCGCTTGTCCGCGATTTCGAACTCCTTCAGCAGGGGCTCGATGCGTTGCTCGGCCTCGGCGACACCGTACAGCCGGCCGACGAAGCGGAGATGCTCCTCGACTGTCAGGTGATCGAACAGGTGGGGCTCATCGGGAATGAAGGCCAGCGTCTGCTTGGCGGCGACGGGATCCAGCTGGATGTCGTGTCCCGCGATGCTCACTGTACCGACGGACGGCGCAATGATCCCGGACAGGCATCGCAGCGTGGTGGTCTTGCCGGCGCCGTTCGGGCCTACGAGGCCAAGAATCTCACCCGGGGTCACCTCGAAGGAGATTCGGTCCACGGCAGTGAAGTCGCCGTACTGGCGGCTGAGATTGCGCACGCTGATCATGCCGGAGGCTACTGCGAGGCAACGCGCCACGTTAGGGTTGCGATGTGTCCTCCTCCGTGCGAAGGCCCGCTCCGAAAACGACAGCCCCCTCGCCCGCGGCGCTGTCGTGCTTCGCGATCGTGGCGCCCGGCCTCGAGCCATTCGCACTCGCGGAGGCACGCGCACTCGGCCTCGACGCAGTGGCGGAGGAGGGAGGGATCGCATGGACGGGTGACGCACGGAGCGTGCTCCTGGCGAATGCCGCCCTGCGCATCGCGTCTCGCGTCGTGGTGCGGTTGGCGAGCTTCGAGGTGCGGTCGTTCGCCGAGCTCGAGCGTCATGGCCGTCGCATCGAGTGGGCGCGGGTGCTCCGGGCGGGCGACGTCGTCCGGTTTCGCGTGACGTGCAAGAAGTCGAAGCTCTACCACTCTGACGCGGTGGCCCAGCGGTTGGCCGACGCGGCGATGCGCTCGGTGCCGGGCGTTCGCGCCGAAGGAGCCAGCGTGGATGACGAGGCGCTGGACGAGGTCGAGCGGGAAGGGACGTCGCTCATCGTGGTTCGGCTGATGCGCGACCGGTGCACAGTGAGTGCGGACACGTCTGGCGCGCTGCTGCATCGTCGTGGCTACCGGCAGGCTACCGCGAAGGCACCGCTGCGCGAGACGATCGCCGCGGCGATGCTCGCGGCCTCCGAATGGGACGAGCGGGCGCCACTCGTCGACCCGCTGTGCGGATCGGGGACGATACCAATCGAGGCCGCACTTCGGGCGCGGGACATGGCACCGGGTGGCCAGCGTACCTTTGCGATCGAGCGCTGGCCCGGTGTGCCTCCGGCGCTGGGTGCCGAGGTGCGGCGTGATCTCGTGTCGCGCGAGCGGCGTGCACCTTCAGGGCTCATCTTCGGCAGCGACCGGGATGCGGGGGCAATCGCTGCGGCTACGTCGAATGCCGAGCGCGCCGGCGTCCGCGAGGCGCTCACCCTCGCGACGCAGTCGCTCTCCGCAGCCACCTTCCCGCGTGCGGAGCGAGGATGGGTGGTGACCAACCCACCATATGGAGTGCGGGTCGGCGAGGCCGATCGGGTGCGCGACCTGTGGGCGCAGCTCGGCAAGGTGCTGCGGCGCGAGACACCGGGATGGCGTGTGGCGCTGTTGTCCCCGGACCCGATGCTGGATCGCCAACTCGGCATTCCCCTCCGGGCCGCCGCGACGACGAGCAACGGCGGAATTCCGGTGCGCGTGATGGTCGGAGACATTCCGGGATGAGTGCGAACAAGGGAACGATTGCGGCACTGCAGCGCTCTGGCGGCGGTGTGCCGAAGCTTCCTGTGAGGGAGGCCGTCGTGACCGTGGCGGGGATGGAGGGCGACTGGCAGGCTGACCGCCGGTATCACGGTGGGGCTGATCGCGCCCTCTGTCTCTACTCCAAGGAGCTAATCGACGCTTTGGCTGCCGAGGGGCATCCGATCTCGCCGGGGGCAATCGGGGAGAATGTCACGCTGGCAGGCCTTGATTGGCGCGAGGTGATACCGGGAGCGCGGCTCCGGATTGGCTCGGTGGAGGTGGAGGTGGTGTCGTACGCCGCACCGTGCCGGACGATCGCGGGAGCATTCCTGAACGGGCGGTTCGTGCGCGCGAGCCAGAAGCTGCATCCGGGCTGGAGCCGGGTGTACGCGCGCATCATCAGGGAAGGCTCGGTTGCCGTCGGGGATGCTGCAGCTCTAATCAATACTTATTGATATGATGAAGCAAGCTTCTTGCATGACGCGCTGAGGGCTGGGCCCGCAACTCGACGCTGAAGCGCAGGAGCACGTTGTCGTCGGGTCGGCGCTCGGCATAAAGTTTGAACGAGATCGGTTGCGCGACTGCGTGCGTCCGTTCGTATGCACGGCTGCACGGCAGCTTTTTTTTTCGGGCCACCGCTCGTCACGGTGGCCTTTGGCAGCACTTCATCCCTCAGAGGAGCCGACCTCGGTGTCGGCGAAGGATCCGACTTGCCTGATCAAGAGAGCGGGAACGGAAAGACGGGGGCCGCAGCAAAAAAGCGCGGTCGCCCACGCCGCGCCGCAGCGGCCGAGATCGACGTCACCGGAGACGTGAGCGTGAACGAGCTGCCGAAGAGCGGAGGAGGGAGTAGTGGGCCGCGAGATCCGAGCTTGCGACGCCTTCTGGCCGGACTCCGAGCGTTGGACGCTGGGGACTTCAGTATCCGGCTGACGTCGGACGGCGATCCGCTGATGTCCGAGATCGCCGACATCTTCAACAGTGTCGCGACCAAGCAAGGGAGGCTGGCGGAGGAGTTGAACCGCGTTGCGCTCTCGGTCGGACGCGAGGGCAAGATGCGCGATCGCGCCACGATCGGACCGGCCGGCGGACTCTGGGCCGGATCCGTAGACGCGCTCAACTCGCTCATCACCGACCTCGTCCAGCCCACGTCCGAAGTCGCCCGCGTGATCAAGGCGGTGGCCGAGGGAGACCTGAGCCAGAAGGTAGAGCTCGAGATCGACGGCAAGACGGTGCAGGGCGAGTTCTTCCGCATCGGATCCACCGTGAATCGAATGGTGGACCAGCTGAACGCCTTCGCCAGCGAAGTCACGCGCGTGGCGCGAGAAGTGGGAACGGAAGGACGACTGGGTGGTCAGGCGAACGTGCAGGGAGTGAGTGGAACGTGGCGCGACCTGACGGACTCGGTGAACGGCATGGCGACCAACCTGACCAACCAGGTGCGCAACATTGCCGACGTGACCACGGCCGTTGCGAAGGGCGACCTCTCCAAGAAGATCACCGCAGAAGCCAAGGGCGAAATTCTCGAGCTGAAGAACACCATCAACACGATGGTGGATCAGCTCTCTTCATTTGCGGACGAAGTGACGCGCGTAGCGCGCGAAGTGGGAACGGAAGGGCGGCTGGGCGGACAGGCGAACGTCGAAGGCGTGAGTGGTACGTGGCGCGATCTCACCGACTCGGTGAACTCGATGGCGTCGAACCTCACGAGCCAGGTGCGAAACATCGCCGACGTCACCACCGCGGTGGCCAAGGGCGACCTGTCCCGAAAGATCACGGCCGAGGCGAAGGGCGAAATTCTCGAGCTGAAGAACACCGTGAACACCATGGTGGACCAGCTCAACGGATTCG
>JBKJMP010000677.1:0-3675 GCA_046596395.1 Gemmatimonadaceae bacterium | reverse complement strand
GCGCTCATCACGGGCAGCGGCGCGCCGGTGAGCACCTGCGCATCCGATCGTTGGACCGGCACCGCCGCGACGAGCACGAACAGCAGCAGGGCACTCTGCGGTCGACGTCCGTGGGCGGTGCGAGCGAGCTGGGTGGGCTGGCGCATGTCACTACCTATGGAAAGGAGAGTGTCCCGCGGTTCGTACCAACGTCTCAAATCGCGGACGGATCTTGGAAGAAAGTGGACACCGGTCCGCCGCGAAAAAATCTCAAGTCGTTCAGCAACAATGACTTCGCTGGAGTGCATGAAGCGCGTGCCCGGGGATAGAGCATGGGCAGTGCCCGAATTCGCCCTCGTATTGCCTGGCGAGCCGGACGGGGCGCAACTTGGCCATGGACAAAGGCTCCGGCCGTGCACTGTCCACAAGGTTTGCCAGAGAAGGAGAACGGCTCGCACACCCCGCCTTCGTCAGCAGCCCCGTTTCACGTCGTCGCGCTCCCATCCAGGATTGCACTCTCCCACACCGACGACAACCTCGGCTTGTGCGCCCGCGCCGCCGCGAGCGAATCGAGGCAGCGCACCACGAGCGCTGTCCATCCGGTCTGGTGACTCGCGCCAATGCCGCGTCCATTGTCGCCATCGAAGTACTCATGAAAGAGTACGAGGTCGCGCCAGTTCGGATCGGTCGCGTATCGCGTGTCTTCCCCATGGCACGGACGTCGCCCACCTGCATCGGGAAGGAAGAGCTGCGTCAGTCGCGACGAGAGCTCTCGCGCCACCTCGGCAAGCGTCATCATGCGGCCCGACCCCACCGGGCACTCCACCATGAGCGACTCCCCATAGAAGTGGTGATATCGCTCCAGCGCCTCGATGAGCAGGAAGTTCATCGGGAACCAGACTGGCCCTCGCCAGTTCGAGTTCCCTCCAAAGAGTCCAGTAGTGCTTTCCCCCGGCGCATAATCCACACGAAACTCCTCGTTGCCGAAGTGCAGCACGAACGGATGTTCGCGATGCACGCGGGACACGGACCGTATCCCATACGGCGACAGGAACTCCGATTCGTCGAGCAGGTAGCGCAGCACTCGCACGAGCCGCTCGCGCGACGGAATCGCCAGCAGCCGGTGCGCAGCGTGACCGGCTCCGTCGCTTTCCGCCGAGCCGGCCATGTACGCAATGTGCCGGCCGAGGTCGGGGCGGTTGCGCAGGAACCACTGCATACGCTTCCGGAAGCCCGGCAGCTTCGCGATGACGTCGTCCTCGATGATCTCGCATGCGAAGAGCGGAACGAGACCGACGAGCGACCGCACGCGAAGCGGCGTGTGCGCGCCGTCGTCCAGATGCAGCTGGTCGTAGTAGAAGCCGTCCTCCTCGTCCCACAGTCCCGTGCCGCCGAGTGAATTCATGGCATCGGTGATGGCGACGAAGTGCTCGAAGAACTTGGACGCGACGTCCTCGTATGCCGGATCCTCGCTCGCCAGCTCGAGCGCGATGGCGAGCATCGTGTTGCAGTAGAACGCCATCCATGCCGTGCCGTCTGCCTGCTCGAGATGCCCGCCGGTGGGCAGGGGCTTCGACCGGTCGAACACGCCGATGTTGTCGAGCCCCAGGAATCCGCCAGCGAACAGGTTGCGTCCTTCGAGGTCCTTCCGGTTCACCCACCACGTGAAGTTGATCAAGAGCTTCTGGAAGATGCGCTCGAGAAACGTGCGATCGCGGCCGTCGCGCGGGCCAGTCATCTTGTAGACGCGCCACGCCGCCCACGCATGCACCGGCGGGTTCACGTCGTCGAGCGCCCACTCGTACGCCGGGATCTGTCCGTTCGGGTGCATGTACCACTCGCGCAGCATCAGCACGAGCTGCTCCTTCGCGAACTGCGGGTCCACCATCGCCATCGGCAGCATGTGGAACGCGAGGTCCCACGCCGCGAACCACGGGTACTCCCACTTGTCGGGCATCGAGAGCACGTCCGCATGGAATGCGTGCCCCCACTGCGCGTTGCGGCCGCGACGCCGCCCGTCGCCCGGCGCCGGATGCGCCGGATCGCCCTCGAGCCACTCCTGCACGCTGTAGTGGTAGTACTGCTTCGTCCACAGCAGGCCCGCATAGGCCTGTCGCGCCACCGCGCGTTCGTCGTCCGTCAGCGTCTCGGCCATGCGCGATGCGTAAAACTCGTCCGCCTCGCGGCGCCGCAGTGCAATCACGTCGGACGTCGTGGCACCGGAAGCGCCATCGCCGGTACGCAGCCGGAGCTCCACGACGACCTCCGCTCCTCCATCCACCTCGAGCACGTAGAGCGCCGCCGCCTTCGTCCCGCTGCCGTCGGGATTCACCGCCCACGCGCGTCCGCCTACCACGTACGCGTGTAACGCATCCTTCACGTATGGCGTTGCATTCGCTGCTCCGAACAGGCGCTCCGCGTTCGTCTCGTTGTCGGTAAAGAGCAGGGTAGGCGCGACGCCAGTGCTCGACGTCATCGCCTCGAGTGTCGTGCGGCCGAGCGTCGCGTGCTCGCCGGTCACCCGCGAGGAACCTTCGCCTCGCAGGACCGGCTTCGCGTGATACCGCTCGCCATCGCGTCCCCACGCCCACGTGTTGCGATACCACAGCGTGGGCAGCAGGTGCAGCGTCGCGCGCTCCGGGCCGCGGTTCGCAACGGTGAACCGAACGCAGATGTCGTCCGGCGCCGCCTTCGCGTACTCCGCGGTCACGTCGAAGTAGCGGCCATCATCGAAGATGCCCGTGTCCTCGAGCTCGAACTCGCGGTCGCCGTGCCCGCGCCGCCCATTCTCCTCCACGAGTTGCCCATACGGATACCGGCGCTGCGGGTACCGGTACATCGCGCGCATGTACGAGTGCGATGGCGTGGAGTCCAGATAGTAGTATCACCCCTTCACGTCCTCGCCGTGATTCCCCTCGCGCCCCGTGAGGCCGAAGAGCCGCTCCTTGAGGATCGGGTCGCGCCCGTTCCACAGCGCCACGGCGAACGCAAGCCGGCATTCGCGATCGCAGATGCCCAGCAGCCCGTCCTCGCCCCAGCGGTACGCCCGGCTCCGCGCATGATCGTGCGGGAAGTAGCCCCACACGTCGCCGTTCTCGGAGTAGTCCTCGCGTACCGTGCCCCACTGTCGTTCAGAGAGGTACGGTCCCCACCGCTTCCAGTTGTGCTCGCGCCGCGCGTCCTCGGCGAGGCGTTGGACTTCCGGGCCGAGTGAAAGAGTCGTCACGCCCCTACGGTAGCGCAGAGGGAGCAACCTCGGCAAGCATCCGCTCGATGTCGTCCTGGGCGAAGCGAAGGACCTGCACATGCCAGCGGCGCACCGGCTAGGATTCATCCGATGCTGCTCAAGCGCTTCTACGACGCCAAGCTCGCCCAGGCCAGCTACTTGGTCGGCTGCCAGGCCACCGGCGACGCCATCGTCGTCGACCCGAATCGCGACATCGAGATGTACGTCGCCGCGGCCGCGACCGAGAACGTGCGCATTACGCACGTCACCGAGACGCACATCCACGCGGACTTCGTGAGCGGCAGCCGCGAGCTCGCGGAGCGCACCGGCGCCACGCTGCACCTGTCCGACGAGGGCGGCGACGACTGGCGCTACGCCTTCGCGGCAAGCGCCAACGCGCGTCTCCTGCACGACGGCGACGTCATCGACGTCGGCAACATTCGCCTCGACGTGCTCCACACCCCCGGCCA
>JBKJMP010000500.1:0-6742 GCA_046596395.1 Gemmatimonadaceae bacterium | reverse complement strand
GCGCATAGCGCTGCACCTGGCGCGAGAGCGGATGCATGGTGACGAGGAGCGACGCGAACCGCACGCTGACGTTGCAGCTCGCGCCTGACCTGAAGTGGCACGACGGCGCGTCCACGCGTGCGCATGACGCGGCATTCACCCTGCTCGCCGCGAAGGATCCGGCGACGGGATTCGCGCGCGCGTCCGAGCTCGCGTCGCTCGATACGGCCGTGGCGACGGACGACACCACCCTCGTGCTGCGTTTCAATGCCGCGCAGCCGCGGATCCCCGCGCTGCTCGTCGAACTCCCGGTCGTCCCCATGCACCTGCTCGCCAACGTCGCTCGGCGCGACATGCGCACCGCGCCCTTCAACGACGCGCCCGTCGGGAACGGTCCGTTCCGCTTCGCCAGCCGGTCGCGCGGCTCGCGATGGACCTTCACCCGCAACGACGCATTCCCCGCGTCGCTCGGCGGCCCCGCAGGGCTGGAGGGGTTCGTCGTTGCGGTCGTGGACGAGGCCACGACGAAGTTCGCCGGCCTGGCGAGCGGTGAGCTCGACGTCGCCGGCATCTCGCCGACGATGGCGTCGCTCGTGGAGCGCGACGGAACGCTTCGGCTGGTCACGTATCCGGTGCTCTTCGGCATGTCGGTGAGCTTCAATAGCACGCGCCCGCCGTTCGACGATGATCGCGTGCGCCGCGCCGTCGCCCGCTCCATCGAACGCGCACGCATCGTGGAGATCGCGCTGGCCGGCTATGCCCGTCCAACCTCGTCGCCCATTCCGCCCGACAGCCCGGTCGCCTGGACCCAGGGCATCCAGCGCGACACGCTTGGGGCGGACGCGCTTCTGGATGCCGCCGGGTGGCGCCGTGGTCCCAATGGCCGTCGCAGTCGCGGCGGCGTGCGGTTCGACGTCGAGCTCCTGACCGTCGGATCGGGCGACAACGTCGCCGAGCAGTTGATCCAGAGCGACCTCGCTGCCCGCGGTATCACCGTGACCGTGCGCCAGACGGAGATGGGCGCCTTCCTCACCGCTGCGCGCGCGGCAAGCAAGTCGTTCGACATGCTCATCGCGGGCATTCCAGGCGACCTTTCCTTCTCGTACGTGAATGCCATGTTCGCCTCCGCGCAGCGCGGCGGGTCGCTCGACTACACAGGATTTCATGCGCCCGCGCTCGACAACCTTCTCGCGCGCGCCGCTGTCGCACCGGAAGGTGCCGAGCAAGTGGACGCCTGGCGCGCGATACAGGTGGCGCTCGACTCCCTCGCGCCGGCGACGTGGCTGTATCACGCACGCGGCGTTCAGGGACTCTCGAGACGAGTGACCGGGGTGACGATGGATTTGCGCGGCGAGCTCGTCACCTTGCACGGCTGGCGGCTCGCGAGCGGCGAGGACAGCTCGTGAGCCTGCTGGTCACGGCCCGGGAACTCGAGGCACGCAGGACGCTCATCGCACGTGGCGAGCTCGCTGGCCTCGCAGCGGAGCTTCGGCGCGAGCTCGACCCGTTCGTCGCATGCCCTCCCGACGTGCCGCGCGAGAAGGCGATGCTGAGCCGGCAGGGCGGGCGCTGTTCGCTCGACGGCGCCCTGCTGCGCTTCGACCCCTACGACCCGCGCCACGTCTGCTCGCAGTGCGGTCAGGAGTACGCCGGCGGCCTGCACGATCGGTTTCGGCTCTACTGGTACCAGCTCTGGATTGCCGAGCGCGTGCTGCACGCCGCACTGCTCGGCGTCCTGCTCGACGATGTCGCGGCGCGCGAGGCGGCGGTCACCATGCTCGATCGCTACACCGACCAGTATCTGCGATATCCGAACGCCGATAACGTGCTCGGTCCGTCGCGCGTGTTCTTCAGCACCTATCTCGAGTCCATCTGGCTGTTGCAGCTGTCGCTCGCGCTCGATTTTCTCGAGACGGGTGCTCCTTCGTCCGAGCTTTCGTCGCTCGGTTCCCGCGTGCGCGACCGGCTCATCGCGCCGAGCGCGGCGCTCATCGCGTCGTACGACGAAGGGCTCTCGAACCGGCAGGTGTGGAATAACGCTGCGCTCATGGCCGCCGCGCGCATGCTCGACGATCGCGAGCTCTTCGACCGCGCGCTGCGGGGCCGCAGTGGACTGCACGGACACCTCGTCAACGCGCTGCTCTCGGATGGAAGCTGGTATGAAGGTGAGAACTACCACTTCTTCGCGCATCGCGGCCTGTGGTATGGGGCGCTGTTCGCAGCGGCGGCCGGCCAGCCGTTGCCGTCGGCACTCGAGAACCGGTTTCTCGAGGGGTTCGCTGCGCCGTTTCGGACGGTGCTCCCCGACCTGACCTTCCCGTCGCGACGCGACTCGCAGTACGCGGTCAGCGTCCGCCAGCCCCGGTTCGCCGAATCCTGCGAGCTCGGCCTCGCGCTCCGGGGCGACGTCCGGCTGCTCGGCATGCTCGCGCGACTGTACGACCCGTCGGTCCCGCGCGGTGAGGTCGGTCGCCGCGCGTCGTCGGCAGACGTCGAGCGCAACCTTGGCGCGGCGGGGCTCCGCCGAGAGGACCTCTCGTGGCGCTCGCTGCTCATGGCGTTGCCCACGCTGCCGCCGCTCGTTCCGCAGCCCATCGGCTCGGACCTGCTCCCCGCGCAGGGCCTTGGCATGCTGCGTCGGGACCAGGGCGCGCTCTACGTCTCGCTCGACTACGGGCACTCGGGCGGTGGCCATGGCCATCCGGATCGCCTCAACCTCACGCTCATGGATGGCGAGCGCCGCTGGTTCGACGATCCCGGCACGGGCTCGTATGTGGACCCCACGCTCCACTGGTACCGGAGCACGCTCGCGCACATGGCGCCACTCGTCGATGGAAGCTCGCAGGCGCGCGTGCATGGCGCGCTCATCGCGTTCCACGACGATGATCGCGCGGGTGCGGGGTGGGTGAGCGCGCAGGCAGAACTGCTGCCGGGCGTCATCGTGCGGCGTACTATCATCACGCTTGCCGACTATGTGATCGACGAGCTGACCTGGGAGGGTGCGGAGCCGCACGAGCTCGCCCTGCCGATCCATGGCGTTCGCCCAGCGGCGCCGCGGCATGCGGAACCGGCCACCATCACCGGCGGCTCTGGAGCCGAGGACGGCTTCACCTTTCTCCAGGACGGCTGCCGCCTCGATGCAGGCGATGGCACGGTCGTCACGCTCGGCGCGAATGCGCCGGATGGCAGGTCGCTCGATGGCTGGCAGTTCTTCGACGAAGGGACGACCCTCTGGAGTGCGACGGCACCGGGCCCGCCGGGAGACTCCGCGCGACGTCCGCTCCTGCTGCTCCGTCACACCGCGCAGCGCGGCGCATTCGTCGGCGTGTGGAGCTGGCGCACGGCCGTCCGCTCGGTCGAGCGCGAGGGAGCGGTGCTCGTCGTGGAGCGCCACGACGGCTCGCGCCACCGGCATCGCCGCTTCGAACACGGCTGGCTCGTCGAGATGGTGCAGGACGGGGACGTACGGCTGGTCGAACTGGGCGGCCGCGTCTCGCGACTGCACGCGGACGACGACAACGGCTCGCGCACCACGCCGCCGCGATCGTCCGCCGTGCCCGTGGCCTACACGCTCCCGGCGCGCGTGGAGCTCGGTGAGCCGCACTATCGTCGCTCGGAAGTCTCGTGGCAGGGGGCGGGCGCACCGCGCGCCACCGTGACCATCACGCGCCCCACGCCCGGCACCGTGGAAGTCGAGGTGGACGTCCCCTCGTCGCACCGCCTTTTCGTCCCGCTGGTGATGGAGAATCATCTCGACAACGAGCCGGCGTCCATCAACGGCGACAGCATCCAGCTATATGCGATGGCGGGTACGCGCAGCACCGGCGTGCTCCTCGTGCCCGAAGGCACCTCGGTAGGCGCGCGCCGCGTGGATGGGTGGGGCAATGATCTCGCGGTGGATGCACGCTGGCGCCTCACGAGCACCGGCTACCGGCTCGTCGCGACGATCCACATCGATGGCCGCACCCGCGAGTTCTTTCTCGACGTCATCGTCAACGAGGCGGTTCCCGGCCGCGCTCGCCGGCGTGGGCAACTCGTCCTTTCGGGGGCGAAGGGAGAGTTCGTCTATCTTCAGGGCGACCGCCACGATCCCGCGCGGCTCGGCCGCTATTCGCTCTCGAATGCCTGAATCCAGACTCACCAACGTCTCCGTCGTGCTCTACGAGCCGCAGAACCCTGTGAACATCGGCGCGACGGTGCGCGCGATGAAGAACATGGGCTTCGCGTCCCTTCGGCTCGTACGCCCGTGTGCGTACGACCCCGTCCGCCTCGAGGGCATCGCCCACGATACGTGGGACATCATTCACGGCATCCGGCATTTCGACGACTTCGACGCCGCGGTCGCCGACTGCATCCGTCTCGTCGGCTTCACCGCTCGGCGGCGCGCGGCCAAGTGGCGCGTCCTCGATCCCAAGCAGGCCGCCGAGGACACGCTCGGCTACGCGGAGGAGGGCAGGGCGGCGATCGTCTTCGGGCGCGAGGATCACGGGCTCCCGAACGACGTGCTCGACCGGCTGCACGCAGTGGTCAACATTCCCACCACGGATCACGCGTCGCTCAACCTCGCGCAGGCGGTGCTCATCGCGCTGTACGAGCTGCACCTCGCGTCGGGCGACGCCACGCGCGTGCTGCGCGGCCCACGCAAGGAAGCCGCGCCGCCGACCGCCGACATGTTCGAGCGCTACTTCGCCGAGCTCCATCTCGCGCTCGACTCGGTGCAGTTCTTCAAGACGCGGTTCCCCGAGCACATCATGCGCTCGATGCGCGCCATCACCTTCCGCGCCGAGCCGGACGATCGCGAGCTTTCGCTGCTGCGGGCGATCGCGCTCGAGGTGGTGCGCTTCCTCGAGCGAACGGGCCGCGTCGAGCGCACGGCTTCGGACGACGTCTCGCCGCGTCCGCCGCGGCACATCACGGGGCGCGACACGAGCAAGAACTGATTACTGTCATTCCGAGCGTCACTCCTTGTCATCCTGAGCGCCTTTCCCTGTCATCCTGAGCGCAGCGAAGGATCTGCCCTTCAATGGTCTTCAAGCGATTTTTCGGTGGCGGTAATGAACCAGCGCCCGCCCCGCCGGATGAGGAACTCGACGAATCCGCCGCGGAGCTCGACGCCGAGGGTCTCGAAGCCGAGCCCGAGGTAGCCGCCGAACGGAGCTGGTATGACCGCGCGACCGCCGTGCTGCCAACCGGCGCCTCGACGGGCAGCAAGCGCGCGGAAGCGCTCTACGGCGAGCCCGTGGACGATCTGCCCACGCACTTCTTCTCGGCGTCCGGGGCCACCATCACCGACACGCAGGGCCAGCAATACCTCGACTGCACCATGGCCCTCGGCGCCGTCGCACTTGGCTACGCGGAGCCGCGCGTCACCAAGGCCGTCGTAGACGCGGTGTCGCAGGGACACGTGTCCGGATTGTCGAGCTGGCGCGAGGTGGAGCTCGCCGAGCGGCTGTGCTCGATCATCCCGTGTGCCGAGCGCGTGCAACTGCTCAAGTCTGGTGCTGAGGCGACGTCTGCGGCCGTGCGCATCGCGCGCGCGTACACCGGTCGCGATCACGTCATCGCCTGCGGCTATTTCGGGTGGCACGACTGGTGTTCGGATGCGCCGGGCGTACCCGCCGGCGTGCGCCGCGACGTGACCTGGGTGCCCTTCGACGAGATCGGCGCCCTCGAGCTTGCGGTGACTGCCGCAGGAGTGTCGCTCGCGGCGATCGTGATCGAGCCCGTCATCGAGGTTGCGCCGTCGGTCGAGTGGCTCACGCGCGCGCGCGAGTTGTGCGACGCGGCCGGCGCGGCACTCGTGTTCGATGAGATGAAAACGGGATTCCGCGTCGCGCCTGGCGGCTACCAGGAAGTGTCTGGCGTCACCCCCGACCTCGCGACGTTCGGCAAGGCGATGGCGAATGGTTATCCGCTCGCGGCGCTCGTCGGCCGCGAGGCGCTGATGAACTCCGCGCGCGATTCATGGATCTCGTCCACCCTCGCGAGTGAGTCCTCGGCGCTTGCCGCCGCGCTCGCGGTGCTCGACTGGCATGAGGAAGCCGACATCTGCGCCTCCCTCGCCGAGCATGGACGCGAGATGCGCGCGGCCGTCGACCGCGCGATCGAAGCGAGTGGTCTCCCGGGGATCACGACCCGCGGCATCGATCCCATGTGGCTCATCGACTTCGACGACAAGGAGCACGAACGGCTGTTCCTCACCGAGTCGATGCGCAACGGCGTGCTGTTCAAGCGCGGCGCCTACAATTATGCCGCCATCGCGCACGATGAGGCGGCCTTCCGCGACATCGAGAGCGCGGCAAGCGCGGCACTCGTCTCGATCATCGAAGGGCCGGAGGATTGAGCGAGGCGCCGCTCGCGGGCACTGCGCCGCTCATCGACGCCCATGCGCACTTCTATCACGCGCACACCGGGCGGTCTGACTGGGCGCGCGTGAATGCCGCGCGCATGCGCGCCGGCGATCGCATCGGCATCACCTATCACGTCGCGAGCGTGCTGGGGTCGTATGGGCACACGTCGCCAACCTATTTTCCCTCGCCGGACGACGTTGCGCGCGGCAACGAGGCGATGTGCGCGATTGCAGACGCGGAGCCGTCGCATGTGCGCTGGTACGTGACGGTCAACCCGAATCACACCGCGCATGCGCTGGCCGAGATCGAGCGCGGCGTCACGAGCGGCGCGATCGGGGTGAAGCTCCTCGCGAGCCGGCGCGCCGACGACCCGCTGCTCGATCCCATTTGTGAGATGGCTGCGCAGCGCGCGC
>JBKJMP010000543.1:0-3814 GCA_046596395.1 Gemmatimonadaceae bacterium | reverse complement strand
GTCCCGCAGGCGACGGCGGTGAATCTCACGCTCCCCGACCAGGACATGCGGTTCAACGCGGAAACCGACAACTGGGAGTTCGGCGAGATCGACTGGGCCGAGTTCCACGAGGTGGTGCGCGGCAACGGCCCGTGCAATCGCGAGCGGCTCGAGGCGCGCAACGCCGCGCACAGCGAAGGTGCGTGGGTACGCGAGGCCGCGAGTGCATACGCCGCCAAGCAGCGCGCGCAGCTCGCCTCGGCCGCGGCGTAGGGTGGCCAGCACCGTGATCAACCAGGACGCGGTGGCCGCTCAGGCATCGGCGATCGAGGGGGACAGCCAGTGGCCGCTCTGGGAAGTGTTCGCGCAGAGCGAGCAGGGCGCGCCGCACGAGCACGCAGGCTCCCTGCACGCGACCGACGCGGAGCAGGCGCTCCAAAACGCGCGGGATGTGTATGCGCGTCGCGGCGGCGTGATCTCGCTGTGGGTCGTGCCGGCGGGTGCGATCACGGCGTCGTCGCCCGGTGAGGCCGGGCCGTTCTTCGATCCGGGCGCGGACAAGGCGTACCGGCACCCGCAATTCTACAAGGTGCCGCGCGGCGTTCGCGGCGTATGACGATGCCCGCCGGGCCCTCGGTGGTGCCAGTCGCTGCCGAACCGCCCAACGCTCTCTTCGAGTACGCCCTCCGCCTCGGCGACGACCGCCTGGTACTCGGCCACCGCCTGAGTGAATGGTGCGGACACGGACCGATCCTCGAGGAAGACATCGCGACGTCGAACGTCGCGCTCGATCTTCTGGGGCAGGCCACGATGTTCCTGCGCTATGCGGGGCAGGTGGAAGGGAAGAGGCGCGACGAGGATGCGCTCGCGTACTTCCGCGAGGTGGTGGAGTTCCGCAACTGCCAGATGGTCGAGCTCCCGCGAGGGGATTTCGCGTTCACGATGACGCGGCAGTTCCTGTTCGACGTCTACGCGGTCGTGTACCTCGACCAGTTATCGCGCGGCAGCGACACCGAGCTCGCGGCGATTGCGGCCAAGTCGCTCAAGGAGGCAAAGTACCACGTGCGCCACAGCGGCGAGTGGATCCTCAAGCTGGGCGACGGCACCGACGAGAGTCACCGGCGTGCGCAGCGCGCGTTCGATTCGCTGTGGCGGTTCACGCCGGAGCTGTTTGCCGCAGATGATATCGATCGCCAGATGCAGGCGGCCCGCATCGCCCCCGATCTCGCCGAGGTGCACGCGCAGTGGGACACCGTCGTGCGACGACGTCGCGCACGACGGTGTCCCACTGCGCGACGCTGACGCTGCCGAATGACGTGCCGCGGTCCCCCACCGCGAAGGGCGGACGGTCCGGCGCGCACACCGAGGCGCTCGGGCACATGCTCGCCGAGATGCAGATCATTGCCCGGTCGCATCCGGGCGCCACGTGGTAGCTCGCGCGCACCCGTCGCGCGACGAGGTACTCGCGACGCTCGACACCGTGATGGATCCCGAGGTGCCCGTGCTCAGCGTGCGCGAGCTCGGCATCGTGCGGGACGTCGAGGTCGATGACGAGGGGGTGGTGACGGTGACCGTGACGCCGACGTACTCGGGGTGTCCGGCCATCCGCGTGATCGAGGATGACATCGTTGCGGCGATCCAGGCGTCTGGCGTGGCCGAGGTGAAGGTGCGCACGACGTATGCACCCGCCTGGACGACCGACTGGATCGCGCCAGCGGCCAAGGCCAAGCTCAAGGCGTACGGCATCGCGCCACCGGCGCGGACCGAGACGGGCGACCTGGTGCAGTTGCTCCGCGCGCGTCCAGCCGTGCAGTGCCCCTACTGCGACTCGTACGAAACGGAGCTTCGCAGCCAGTTCGGCTCAACGGCGTGCAAGTCGGTGTGCTGGTGTCGGGCCTGCCGGCAGCCGTTCGAGGAGTTCAAGGCGATCTGACGAATTGTGCGCGCATGACTGACCTCGACCAACTCCGTGCTCGCGTCGGCGATCGATACCACGTCGAGCGAGAACTGGGACGAGGCGGCATGGGTGCCGTCTATCTTGCGCGAGACGTGCGACTGGATCGCCTCGTCGCGCTCAAGGTGCTGCCATCGGAGTTCGCGACGCAGCCCACACTCCGCGATCGCTTCCTGCGCGAGACGCGCATGGCCGCGAGCTTCTCGCACCCGAACATCGTGCCGGTGTATGCGGTCGAGGAGGCTGACGACCTCCTCGCCTTCGCGATGGCGTACATCGAGGGCGAGAGTCTCGGCGAGCGGGTGAAGCGCGCGGGTCCACTGTCCGTGCGGGACACGGTGCGCCTCCTCCAGGACGTGGGCTACGCGCTCGCGTACGCGCATGGAAGAGGCGTGGTCCATCGCGACATCAAGCCAGACAACATCATGATCGAGCGGGCCACGGGTCGCGCGCTCGTGATGGATTTCGGCGTCTCACGCGCAATTGCCACGAACACCACGCCGGCCGCGGGGGCAGGGCTCACGCGCGTCGGTGAGATCGTGGGCACGCCGGAGTACATGAGCCCCGAGCAGGCGTCGGGTGACGAGGTGGATGGTCGCAGCGACATCTACTCGCTCGGCCTCACGAGCTACGTGGCGCTGGTCGGGCAGAGCGTCATGCGCGCGGACTCGACCGGCCGCATGCTCGCGAAGCAGATCACCGAGGTGCCTCCGCTCGTGAGCACCCTCCGAGGCGACGTCCCCGCCAAGCTCGCGGAGGCCATCGAACGCTGCGTCGCGAAGGAGCCGGACGCGCGATTCGCGCGCGCGGAGAACTTCGTCGAGGCGCTCGAGGAGGCGCAGCTCGTTGGGCCGGAGATTCCGCTGCCGGTACGAGTGTTCGCACAGGAGGCGGCGTCTCTCTCGCTCGTGCTGATGTTCGGCGGCTTCATCCTGCTGCTGCTGGTGCGCGAGTGGTCGCGTGCGGGCCTCACGAATCTCGACAGCCTCATTCCGGTTCTCCTGCTCTCGGGCGTACTCATGACACGGGTCATGCAGACAGTGAGCGAGGCGCGACGCCTGGTGGTCAAGGGCTTCTCCGCCGCGGACATCCACCGTGGCATGGCGGGAGTGCTGGACGAGCGCGCGGAACGTCGCGCTGAACTCCGCGCCGACGAACGCACGCGTCGCGCCCGCACGCGCACGATCATCGCCGCGCTGGCGCAGTTTGCGGTGGCCACCGCCCTCATGATCATCGCGCTCCGGCTGCGTGTCCGGATCCCGAATGGCTGGACGATGCCCGCGGGCGCAGGATTGCTGGTCGTCTCGGCGGCGGTCATGTTCGGGGTCAGTATCGTGCTGCTGTTACGGAGCCCGTTTCGCATGCCGCTTGGCGAGGCGGCCTTTCGGCTCGTGTGGCTCGGTCCCGTGGGTCGCGCATTCTACTGGCTCGCGGCCCGTGGGGCGGCGACATCTGCCACCGCTCCGGCCGTCGCCGCGCCGAGCCGCGTCGTTGCCCCGGCGGGACGCTCGCTCGAACAGCGAGTTGCGGAACTTGAGCGGTGGAGGAAGGCGAGGGAGGAGTGAATTGGTCATCACACCACCCGCGTCTTCCACGCACCCCGCTTGAACAACACGGCGCTCACCACTGCGAGCAGGCAGAAGGCAATCGTCGCCGCGTAGAACGCGCCCTGCGGACCCATCGAGAACGTGTGGGCCAACACCCACGCGAGCGGTAGCTCGAGCGCCCAGAAGATCCCGAGGTTGATCCACGTCGGCGTCCGCGTGTCGCCGGCACCGTTGAAGGCCTGCGTGAGCACCATGCCGTACGCATAGAACAGGAATCCGCACGCAATCGTCCGCAGCGCCGCGATGGCATACCGCGCCACCTCGGGATCCGGCG
>JBKJMP010000511.1:0-3235 GCA_046596395.1 Gemmatimonadaceae bacterium | reverse complement strand
GGGCAGGCGGTGGTGTGGTACACGGGGCAGTTCTACACGCTCTTTTTCCTGACGCAGACGTTGAAGGTCGATCCGCAGCGCGCGAACCTGCTCATCGCGGGCTCGCTGCTGCTCGGCACGCCGTTCTTCCTGTTCTTCGGCTCGCTGTCGGATCGCATCGGGCGCAAGCCGATCATCATGGCGGGGCTGCTGCTCGCTGCGATGACGTATTTCCCGCTCTTCAAGGCGATCACGCATTACGCCAATCCGGCGCTCGAGGCGGCGCAGTCCACGTCGCCGGTGCTGGTGCTCGCCGAGCCGGGGAATTGCTCGGTGCAGTTCAATCCGGTGGGGACGTCGAAGTTCACAACCGCGTGCGACGTGGCCAAGGCGGCGCTCGTTCGCCGCGGGGTGCCGTACTCGAACGAGGCGTCGTCGTCGGATGCCGTGATTCGCGTTGGGACGACGGACATCCGCTCGTACGACGCGGGAAGCGCCACGGCCAAGGACGACGCGGCGCGGTTCGACGCCGAGCTGGGCGCCGCGCTGGTCGCGGCCAAGTATCCGGCGAAGGCGGACCCCGCGCAGATGAACACCGTGATGCTCGTGGTGTTGCTCACCATCCTCGTGATCTACGTGACGATGGTCTACGGACCGATCGCGGCGATGCTGGTGGAGATGTTCCCGACGAAGATCCGCTATACGTCGATGTCGCTGCCCTATCACATCGGCAACGGGTGGTTCGGCGGATTCCTGCCGACCACGTCGTTCGCGATCGTCGCCGCCACGGGCAACATCTACTCGGGGCTCTGGTATCCCGTCGTGATCGCCGTGATCACGCTGGTGATCGGGACGCTGTTCGTAAAGGAGACCAAGGACATCGACATCACGGCGGACGCCGCGTAGGCATTTCCCGGATGCCCGAGCGCAGCTTGGGGGGCGGTTTGGGGTCAGAGTCGAAGGCGGTTTGGGGTCAGAGTCGAAGGCGGTTTGGGGGCGGTTTGGGGTCAGTGTCAAAGCGGTTTGGGGTCAGCGTCGAATGAAAATGGGGTCAGAGTGGAACGCCGATGCTGGCCCCGTTTTTCCTGCCGTTTCGCCCTGTAGGCAAGACTCGACTCTGACCCCAGACACGATCCACTCTGACCCCAGACACGATCCCACTCTGACCCCCTCGCCGCCGAGCGGACCGATATGTTTCGCGCATGTCAACGGGCGCCGAAACCCCAGCCGTCGAGGCGGAGCAGCTCGCGCGCACCTTCGGGGGGCGGCGCGCGGTGGATGGCGTGTCGTTCAGCCTCGCGCCCGGCGACTGTCTCGCGCTCTTCGGGCCGAACGGTGCCGGCAAGACGACGCTGCTGCGGCTGCTCGCCGGGTTGTTGTCGCCGTCGGCGGGGACCTGCCGCGTGAACGGCACGGCGCTGCGCGACGGCCTCGCGGCGCGGGCGCAGGTTGGTCTCATCTCGCATGCCAGCATGCTGTACGCGGCGCTCTCGGCGCGTGAGAACGTCGAGTTCACGGCGCGCATGTACGGCCTGCCGGATCCCGCCGGCTCGGCGACCGCAGCGCTCAAGGCCATGCGCGTGCTCGATCGTGCGGATGCTCCCGTGCGCGCGCTGAGCCGCGGGCTCCAGCAGCGCGTGTCGATCGCGCGCGCCATCGTGCATGCACCCACGCTGCTCCTCTGCGACGAGCCGTATACCGGCCTCGACGAAGTGGGCAGCGCGGCGCTCACCGACGCACTCGCGGAACGCCGCGCAAGCGGTGCCGCCATGATGCTCGTGACGCACAACCTGGGTGAGGGCCTCTCGCTGGCGACACACGCCGCGATCATGCGCCGCGGCCAGTTCGTGCGCTTTGAACCGCGCGTTGCAGTTGATCCAGCCACGTACGCCATGGAGTATCGCGAGTTGGTGACCGCCGATGCCTGAAACGCTTCGCGCCTCGTGGGTCGTTGCGCGCAAGGACCTCGCGATCGAGTTCCGCACGCGCACCGCCTTCCTCTCGGCCGCGGTGTTTTCGCTGCTCGGTGTCACGATCTTCTACTTCGCCTGGGATGCAACGGCGGTCGCGGCGAGCGACCTCGCGCCCGGAGTGCTGTGGGTGATCTTCATCTTCGCGGCGCTCCTCGGGCTGCAACGCTCGTTCGGCAACGAGCTGGCGGATCGTGCCATTGATGGATTGCTCGGGGCACCTGTGCCCCGAGAAGCGATCTACCTCGGGAAGGCACTGGCGAACCTGGTGTTCGTCTCCGGTGTGCTGGCCGTAACCCTGCCCGCGGTAGTGCTCTTCTACAATCTTCCGATCGGGCGTGGCATTCTGGCCCTGGCCGGCATCGCATTCCTCGCGGCGATCGGACTGGTGGCGATTGGAACGTTGTTCAGTGCGATGGCCGTGAATACCCGGATGGCGGAGTTGCTGCTCCCGATGCTCAGCCTTCCGTTCTTCGTGCCGATCGTCATGGCGGCGGCGGGTTCCTCGGCCCGCCTGATGGCGGGACGTCCGATGGCCGAAGCCTGGCCGTGGCTCCGCATCCTCATCGCGTTCGACATCGTGTTCGTCACGGCCTGCACGCTCGCCTTTCCCTTCACGTTCGACGAATGACCGATTCGCCCAAACGCGATGTCCTGATGCCCGTGGCCCTCGTGGCCGTCATGGGAGTGCTCGTCCGTATCTTTGCCTTCACGCCGATCGAGGCGCGGCAAGGCGCGGCGCAGAAGATTCTCTACATCCACGCGTCGGCGGCGTTCATCGCGCTGTACCTCGCGTTCGTGCTGCTGGCCATCGCGAGCCTGCTCTACCTCTGGCTGCGCGACGAGAAGCTGGACCGTGTGGCCGAGAGTGCCGCGGAGGTGGGGCTGGTGTTCACGACGGTGGTGCTGGTGACCGGACCGCTGTGGGGCAAGACGATCTGGGGCGCGTGGTGGACGTGGGATGCGCGGCTGACCGCGACGCTGTTCCTCTGGTTCCTCATCGTGGGCTACCTGCTGCTGCGCGGCGCGGTGGAAGAGCCGGGCATGCGCGCGCGATACTCCGCGGTCATGGCGCTCCTGTCCGCGCTGCTCGTGCCGTTCATTCACCTGAGCGTGTACATGTTTCGCACCATGCACCCGATGCCGATCGTGCTCAAGCCGAGCGCCCCGTCGATGTCGCACGAAATGCTCGTGACCTTCGTGTCGAGCTTCCTCGCGTTCACCCTGTTGTTCATCGGCCTGCTGCGTGCGCGCTACCGCATGGCCACATTGCGGGACGTCGTGGC
>JBKJMP010000460.1:0-6180 GCA_046596395.1 Gemmatimonadaceae bacterium | reverse complement strand
CAGCAAGAGCTCCTTGCCCGTTCCGCTCTCCCCGAGGATCAGGACGCTGGCGGTGCTCGGCGCGACCGCCTCGATGATCTGGTAGACCGAGCGCATCGAATCGCTCTGGCCCGTGAGCTCGGCATAGTGCGTCAATCCCTCGAGCTTGGAGGCGAGCTCGCGGTTCGTCTGCTGGACCTGGTACTTGTCGAGCGCCTTCGGGATGAGTGCCTTGAGGCGGTTGAGCTTCTCGGCATTGAGGGGCTTCTCGATGTAATCGTACGCCCCCTGCTGCATGGCCTGCACGGCCGAATCGACCGTCGCCTGTCCGGTGACGATGATGCATTCGGTTGGGATGGCGCGCTGCTGGAGCTCGCGGAGCAGCGCGAGGCCGTCGAGCTTCGGCATCTTCAAGTCCGCCAGCACGACGCCATATCGGTCCGCCGCCAGAGCGTCGAGCGCCTTCTGCCCGTCACCGACGACGTCCACGACGTAGCCTGCGTCCTCGAGAATGGCGCTCAGGCCGGTGGTGATCGCGGCTTCATCGTCCGCGATGAGGATCTTGGCGGGCTTCATCGAACCTCGTGCCGATGCGGTTCCGCTCGTGTTTCGGGTCATGCGCGCGGAAATGCGAGGAGTAGTGCATGGTCGCCCTCCGTCCAGCGGACGCCGGCGGCGCGGACCAGGTCTGAGATTGCTACAGGCATGACTGGCCGACGATCATCGCTTGCGATCGCGACCTCGATATCCACTTCGTTACCGGCCACCGTGCACGTTACGTCCGCGTTCTTTCGCGCCCGATCCGTGCCTGCCACGACGTCGAGCAGGGGTGCCATGAGCGAGAGACGTACGGCATCACCGCACACCGTCGTCACGAGGGAGCGGTCCGGCTGCTCCTCGCGCACCAGCACCGCCGCATCCGAAGCCGACGTCGATGCACTACACAACGTGGCCGTGCGGCGCAGGACGACGCCGACGTCCGCTGGCGCTCGCTCGGCGCGCGACAGCGCCAGCACGGCCTCGACCAAGATAGTCAGCCGCTCGAACTGGTGCCCTGCCGATTCCGCGAATGTCGCGACCGCCGAGGCCGGGACGTCCGGCCGCGCCGCACGGGACCGGACGACCTCGAGATTCACCGACACGCCGTTCATCGCGTCCTTCACGTCGTGCGTCGCACGCCCGATTGCACGCTGCAGCGTCACGAGCCACAGCGCACCAAGGTCCGCGGGCGCTGATTCGTGCGTCATTCAGTCCGAAAGGTCGGCGTCGTCGGGTGCCGCGGCATGGGCCGGCGTGGCGCCGGCCGGCATGGGACGATGCTGCACCGGCGGCTTGACCGTGCGCGCGACTGCCTCGGCCGTGTTCCCAATGGCGAGCTGCTCGAACAGGAAGCGGAACTTGGCGTCGTAGGCCGCAGCGAGCGTCGCCTTCACATCCGCGGGCAGGTCCCACATCTGCCGCTTGAAGGGCCCGATGGCCTTCTTGCGCGTCTTGTAGAAGAACTGCTCGGTCGAGTCGGCCGCCTTGCGCTCGTCCTTGGCGTTCTCCCCGACCCATGCATAGATCTCCGTGCGCATCCCGTCGGGCAGGTGATCGAACAGCATGTTCTGGAAGTTCGTCGCGAGGTGGATCTCCGCGGTCTCGCGCTGGGGGAAGTTATTGAAGGCGGTGTCGGGCAGCGTGGACGCGCCGTGCTGCACGGCGCCCGCGAGCCCGTAGTCGTGGCGCGCGACCTTGCCAAGCGTCTCCAGCGTATCGAGGTCGAGCTTCACGTCCGCGATGGATCCGTCGGCGAGCACGGTGCCGCCGTGCGACGTTCCGCTCTGCACACTGATCTTCGACAAGCCCACCATGCCCTTGGGCAGCGTGGCGTTGAAACCGTCCATGTAGGCGCGCAACTCCTCCACCGTGGAGTTTTCCGTGCCCACCTCGCCGATCTCGCCACCCACCGAGATCGTGACGTCGCTCGGCTCGACGCGCCGCACTTCCTCGAGGATGTCGATGCCCACCTCGTAGTTCAGCCGCTGCTGCTCGGCGAGCGATGCTTTGCTCAGATCGACGAGCGTGGAGGTATCGATATCGATGTTGTAGAAGCCGGCGCCAACGGCCTCGCGCACGAGCGCCTTCACGCCTTCCACTTCCGGACCCGGATTGACCGCGTACTTCTTGTGGTTGACGTGGAAGTGGTCGCCCTGGATGAACAGCGGCCCCCGAAATCCTTCGCGCAGCGCTGCGGCGATCATCACGGAGACGTACTCCGCCGGGCGCTGGTCCGTGTACGCGATCTCCGAGCGCGCGATCTCGAGGATGAACGCCCCCGCCTTCATGGCGATCGCCGTCCGGAAGATCGCCCGGGCCGTGTCGTACGACGCACCGCGCACGTTGATGGCGGGCACGGTGAAGCCGTGCACCTCGCCGCGTCCGCGCGCCAAGTACAGCTCATGGATGGACGAGGGTTGCACGCCGACCGCCTGGCCCAGCTCCCAGATCACCCACCGCGCGTACTCCTTCTCCGTGCCATCGCCGAAGACGGCGGCGCGAACGAGCGAGTCCATCGCCTCCGAGGCGAGGTCGTCCTCTCGATGCAGGGTGACCGTCCCGTTCTCGATGCGCACCGCGTCCCCGAACAGGGCATTGATCGTCGCGATATCGTGCATGCAATCCTCTTGCTGGACAAACGCCAATGAAGGTGCGGAAGGTCGCCGGGCGGGAATTGAGTGGCAAGGGCCGAGTGGAGCCCAGGCGCGCCGACTAGATCACGAACGCGGGATTCGACTTCGGGAGCAGGTCCCATTCGGCGCGTGCCTCACCAGCGTCGGCGCGACCGAGCATGGCGTAGGTGAACTGCTTCCCCAGCTCCACACCCGGCTGGTCGAAGGCATTGACTCCGTAGAGCTGGCCGGCGAATGCCGTCGCGAGCTCGAGGAACATGAACAAGCTGCCGACATGCCAGGCATCCACGCGCTCGAGCCGAAGCGTCATGTTCGGACGTCCCCGACGCGCGAGCGCACCTGCCGTGGCGCGCTGCTCGATGTCGAGCAACTCGGAGAGCCGGTGTCCGCCGAGGTATGCGAGCTCCGGGATGTCCGCATGGAGGCGTGGGATCTCGACGTCTGCGCTCACCTCATCGACTGCGAGGAAGGTCACCGTCTTGTCGCCGGGGCCCTCCATGAACAGCTGGACCTGGCTGTGCTGGTCGGTGGCACCGAGTGCCGCGACCGGGGTGGGCCCCACCCCCGCATCACCGGGCGACCGATGCTTGCCGAGGCTCTCCGCCCAGAGCTGGACGAACCAGTCGGCCATGTCGCGGAGTGCGTCGCTGTACGGCATGAACACGTGCACGGAGCGCCCGTGACGCTGGTCGGCGAGGTACTGGAGCGCGGCATAGGCGCCTGCGATGTTGTTCGCGAGCTTTCCCGTCGCGCAGCGCGTGCGCATGTCCGCGGCTCCTTCGAGCAGCTCCGCCGTATCGATCCCGATGAGCGCGGCAGGGAGCAGACCCACGGGGGTGAGCACGCTGAACCGGCCGCCGACGTTGGACGGGATGTCGAGGGTGGCGACACGTTCCTGTCCAGCGATCGCGCGCAGGGCGCCCGCCTTGGGATCGGTGACGAAAACGAGCCGGCCCCGCGCCATCTCCTCACCCAGTTCGGCCGCGAGCCGAGCACGGATGACCAGGTACTGCGCCATCGTTTCGGCGGTCCCGCCGGACTTGGACGTGACCACGAAGAGACTGTGACGCAGGTCGAGCCGCGCGAGCAGCGCGACGACGTTCGCCGGATCGACATTGTCGAGCACGTGCAGTCGCGGGCTGCCACCGCGCGCAGCGTCGCTGAGCAAGTTCCACTGCGGCGCACGCAGGGCGGTGCGCAGCGCGATCGGTCCCAGCGCCGAGCCACCGATCCCGAGCACGACGACGTCCGTGAGTGCCTCATCGCCGCGTCGCACCCGGTGCATCTCCGCGAAGTCGGTGGTCTGTCGGTGAAGCGCGCGGTCGTCGGGCACGTCGAGAAAACCCAGCGATCCACCACCATGCTGCTCTATCACGGCCGCGTGCGCCGCCGCGAACAATGCTTCGGCCTCGCGCCACTCCTCGGCGGTGATGCCGCCCTGGATCGGAGGGGACATCATGTTGGTGTAGTCGAGCCGTATCGTCATGGGATCGATCCTCAGACCGTGATCGTCAGGCCATCGAATGCCGGCGAGATCCCCTGTGGCAGCTCGGCCTCGAGGTCGGCGTGGAAGTTGTCGTGCGTGAGGTGCGTGAGGTACGTGCGATCGGCGCCGATCTCGCGCGCGACCTCGAGCGCTTCCGTGAGGCTCAGGTGCGAGGGATGCGGATGGCGGAACAGCGCGTTCACCACGAGGACTCGCGCGCCCTTCAGCAAGCGCATCGCCTCCGGCGGCACCGTCTTCGCGTCGGTGACGTATGCGAGCTCACCGATGCGGTACGCGAACACGGTGACCGGCCCGTGCGGTACGGGAACGGCGGTCACGCTCACGCCGGCGATGTCCAGCGTCTCACCCGGCGCCATCATGATCGCGCGTCCCTGCGGCTTCGTCGTGCCAGGCAACGGGCGAATGTTGTCGTCGAAGATGTAGACGAACTTGCGCGCGATGGCGTTCAGCGTCTCTTCGGAGCCGTACATGGGGAGGTGCGTGTCGCGGCGCGCGGTGATGGCCCTGAGGTCATCGATCCCGTGCGTGTGATCGGCATGGTCGTGCGTGAACAACACGGCGTCCACGACGTCGATGTCCGCCTGCACGAGTTGCAGCCGAAGCTCGGTCGGCGTGTCCACGAGGAGCATGCCGCCGGTGTCCGTTTCGATCGCGGCCCCCACGCGGGTACGCCGGTCCCGGGGATCGCGCGAATGGCACACCGCGCAGTCGCACCCGAGTTGCGGTACGCCGAAGCTCGTCCCGGTGCCGAGGAACGTCAGCTTCATCGGGCGCGTCCGGCGCCGGCGCTCAGGACTGCCATGCCGGACGGGTCATACCGTTTCGACTTTCATCAGGTTCGTCGTGCCCGGTACGTCGAACGGAACGCCCGCCGTCACCACCACGCGATCGCCTGCCTTCGCGAGCCCTCGCGCGCGGACCGCGTCCAGCGCCAGCTTGACCATGTCCCAGTACGTGTCGCAGTGCGGCACGAGACAGGGGATCACCCCCCACACGAGCGCCAGCTGGCGGTATGTCCGCTCCTGGTCGGTGAGCACGAGGATCGGCACACCAGGCCGGTGCGCCGCCACGACGCGCGCGGAAAATCCACTCTTCGTAAAGACGATGAGCGCCGGCGCGCCGAGGCTGCGCACCGCCGACGTTGCTGCGGCGGCGATGGACTGCTCGGTGGAGACGCTCGCGTCATCCGTCGCGCGACGCTCGTCCGAACGCACGACGCGCGGGTGCCGCTCGATCTCCGTGATGATGCGGGCCATGGCCTCGACGGCGAGCCGAGGGTACTGGCCAGCCGCCGTCTCGGCGGAGAGCATCACCGCGTCCGTGCCATCGAGGATGGCATTCGCCACGTCGCTCGCCTCCGCGCGCGTGGGGCGTGGGTGCGTGATCATCGACTCGAGCATCTGCGTCGCCGTGATGACGGGGCGCCCGAGGCGGTTGCAGAGCGAGATGATCTTCTTCTGCGCGATCGGCACTTCCTCGAACGGCAACTCCACGCCGAGATCGCCGCGCGCGACCATGACCGCGTCCGACGCGCGGACGATGCTTTCGATGTTCTCGAGCGCGGAGTCCTTCTCGATCTTCGCGACCACGAGCATGTGCTTCGGGATCTTCTCGCGCAGTTCCGCGATGTCTTGCGCGCGGCGCACGAAGCTCAGGGCGAGATACTCGAGCTCATGCTCGACGGCGAAGGCGACATCGGCCCAGTCCTTGTCCGTGATGGAGGGCGCGCTGACGTGCACCCCCGGCAGGTTCATCCCCTTGTGGCTCTTGATGCCGCCGCCGTGCAGCACCCGTGTGCGAACCGTATGCGTGCCCACTTCGAGCGCGACGAGCTCGATGAGGCCATCGTCGATCAGGATGCGGTCGCCGACCTTGAGGTCCTTGCACAGGTCCTCGTACGTCGTTGGCAACTGTTCGCCCTGTGCATCCTCACCGGCCACGAGCACCACGTCCTCTCCATCGCGCACGTAGCGCGGCTCGGCGAGGTCACCGATGCGGATGCGCGGGCCCTGGAGGTCGCCG
>JBKJMP010000099.1:0-8018 GCA_046596395.1 Gemmatimonadaceae bacterium | reverse complement strand
ACATCCTGCAGTTCAACTTCATCCACTTCGTGCGCTGGACGGTGGTGAAGGATCTGCCATGTCGCCGAACCGCACCGTATCCGACGTGGTTGAGCGTCTCGCGCTTCGCGAGCGGTTGCTCGAGTTCGCGGCCGCGGTCGATGTCGCGGACATTCAGGGCAATGTCCTGCGCGGTTACACCCATGCCGTGGCCGCATACCTCTTTCTCACGATCGAGGACGTGCCCCGCGCGCGGGCGCTGCTCGGGTAGATCTGCCGCGGATCACGAACGCTGAGAGTATCTCTACCTGCCCAGCATAACCGCGTTGGACTGGATGACGGCGGCAGGCTAATCAGCACCGCTCGCTACTTGTGCCACACCCCATCGTGCGCCGCTTGCCGCGTGTATTGCGCCGGGTCGAAGAATCGGTCGTAGTACTCCATCTCGAGATGCGAGACCTGGAGCCACATCCCGGGTGAGTAGAACGCATCCACGTGCGCCGGGAAGCGACCGTACGTGTCGTAGAGGTAGTTGCAGATGTCCTTCACGTACTCGACCTGCTTCGGACCGAACTTGGTTCCTTTCTGGACGTAGGCGCGAGCATCGTCCTTGTTGCGGTACGGACGCGAGAAGACGTCCTCATTCCCATACGCCGAACCCGTCTTGCTGTACTTCATTTCGATGACGCGGTCCACCGCTTCATTCATCGAACCGACATAGGGCGGCGTGAGCGACTCGAGGATCCCGTCGATCCCGATGGGATTCGGCTGCGATGCGGGGACCGGCGCGAGCGGTGACAGCGTGTTCGGCTGCTGAAAGCGGAAGCCGAGTCCGTGCATGCCCTTTGCCGGATCATCCATATAAATGTACGGATTGAACACGGCGCCGTGAATCCAGCCCCCCAGTCCCATCGACTGCGCGAGCAGCATGAGATTCTGGAAGTAGAAGAACGCCTCGTAATCGGTGCGCATCGTGTTGATCCAGCCGAGTGGGCCCGGGCTGTCCTTCGACACGAAGCCGTTGCGGACCCACTTGAGGCCACCGATCGGGTGATACGGAATCTTTTCCGCGAGGCCGACCGCGCCGGCGATCTTTGCCATCCATTCAAAGGGGCCCTTCGGCTTGAACTGGCGCCAGTCGTCGAGGAAGAGCGGGCGCTTGCCGTCGGGCTCCGCGGCCAGGATCAGGAGCGCGTTGATGTACTGCCAGGTGCAGTCCACCACCGGGTAGAACAGCGTGGTGCCGGGCGCATTCGACGCCTGCGCATTCCAGCCGAGGTAGTACGGCCACTCACGCGGAAAGCTCAGGCGCTTGTCCGAGACGCGCACCGTGCACGCGGCGGCAGCGGCGATCCATTCCGCCTCCGTCCACTCCGACCACTTCGGGGGCAGTGACTGAATCGACTCGAGCGCCTTCGTCCCCGTGGGATGCTTGAGGAGGAAGATGCCATCGTCATTGATCATGAAGAAGTGTGTGGCCTGCGCATTGTCCGCGCTGCTGCCCGTACGCGCCATGATGTTCAGGAATGGCGTGCCCAGTTCGTCGGTGCCGTTCGCCTTCGTGAGCGGGCCGTCGTGCGGGGTAGCTCCGGTGATCCCGGTGATGCACGTAATGAGGATCGCCTCCTCGAGCTTGCTGAGCGGTGCGGGCGTGTTCGTGCTCTCGTGCGTGAGTGGCCCCGCATTCACCGATTGCCCGCGGGGAATCCGTCGCGTGCGTCGCTCGGTGAGCGCTGACATGAACGGATAGCTGAAGAGGTCCTTCAGGGGAGACTGATGCGTCGAGTTATCCATCGTTCCTGCGTTAAAGTCCGGGCGAACGTTCGCCATCCTGAGGGCCTCGTCGTGATTCAGGTCGGGTTGTGCCGGTCGAGCTCGGCCGTCACGACGGGGTAGACGTCGCGCGCAGCGTTCTTGCCGATGAAGCAGTCCATGTGCGCATAGTCGTCGAAGACATGCCGCGTGTAGTACTCGGCCCCATTCTTCGCCTTGAGGAACTCGAACGTCTCCTTGCTTCCCTCGGGGAGGAAGAGCCGGTTCTTCGCGCCATGGATGAAGGCGATGGGCAGCTTGAGTCCATCGACGTTGTCGAGGTAGTTGTCCTCGCCATTGGGGTGGACGACGTGTCCTGCGCGCAAGGCCTGCGTGATCTGCTTGAACGTCGACAGGTTGGCCACGCCGAACGCCTCGTGAATGGCCTCGTGCGTGGCGTCGTTCAGCTGGTCGTGATCGAACACCTCGCCGTACATGAACATCATACGGCGGCAGAACGGGCTGCTGCAGTACTGGTGGCCCGCGGGATACAGTCGCAACGCGGCGTCGTAGAGCCGTTCGCCCCACGACGCGCCCTCGTGCGTCTCGGTGGTGAGCGTGTCCACACCGATGGCGCTCAGCAGGTTGGCCATGTACAGGTTCGCCCGCGCCTTGTTCACCGGCGCGACGCGCGGATGCAGCGTGAGCTGCGACGCGACTGCGGATCGCACACCCTTGAGGCCACCGGCGAGTGCCATCATCATCGTCAGCGACCCGACGCAATGCGCCATGATCTGCACCGACTCGGCACCGGTTGCCGCGCGAACGGTCTCGACGGCCGCGGGGTAGTCGTACTGCGCGATGTCATCGAGCGTGAACTGCGTCGCGGCGGATGGGAGGTCGGGACTCGCGCGGTAGTCGAGTACCCAGGTGTCGTACCCGTGCTCGAAGAGATACTCGGGGAAGTTCGTCTCCGTCGTATCGATCGTGTAGGCGTGTGCCGACGTGCCGAACCCGGGTGACACGATCACGGGTCCCTTGGTGCCGCCCTTGAAGCGCGTCATCTTGAGCTGCACGCCGTCCTTCGCGGCGAAGTTCGTGATCTCGCCCGGGCCGGTGCGGAGCGCGCGATGCACGCGCGGGGGCGCATCCGGGTTGAACGTACTGCGGCGGGCGAAGACGCCCCCGTAGATCTCGTTCAGCGCGCCCATGAAGAAGCGCCCGAACTTCGCGAGCGCGACCAGCTCCTCGACCTTGTTCGTGGCGCCGATGGCCTTCATGGTCCGGAGCTGCTTCTGGAAATCCATGAGGTGGATGTTCACGATGCCCTTGCCCATCACGGGCCCGCTCACGTCCCCTTCGCGCACGGTCACGTACAGCGTGGTCGTGTCGGACCAGACGTCCGGCCCGGAGTCGTCGTGGATGGTCTTGAACCCCTGCACGTAGAACGTGCGTCCGTCGGCCGCGACGGCTGGCATCTCGTACACCATCTTGCGCGTGCCAGGCCGGTCGGGATCGCGCACGAGGAGGTTGAACCGCCCCGCGTCGACGCGCAGCGGCGCCGGCGAAAGCGCAGGCGCGTCGATCATGCCATGCAACTGCGCCTGGTGCGCGTGATCGGCGATGAGGCGGTCGATGTTCGCCGCGGTCACCGTCACCGTGAACTCGAACTTCGTACCGTCGCGCTCACCCTGATCGTGGCCGCGCTGGTAGTCGTCGGTCACCTTCGTGGAGAAGAAGCCGCGCATCGTTTCGGTGAACGTCACGCCAATGCCGCCGCCGGCCGCGCTGGCATGGTCTGTCGGTGTCCCGGTGCTCGTCGTGGTTGCCATTGTGCTCTACTCCCTGTAATCGGCTTCGGCGCGGATCATGGCGCGAGTCGTCCCGCTGCCTGCTCGAGCTCCGCGCGCGCGAGTCGGTAGCCCATGTCAGCGCGAATGACATTGAGCTCGGCTTCGAGCCGGTCGGCGGTCGCTTCGCTCTGCTCCGCGGGTATCCCGTAACCGGCACCGAGTGATGCGACCCGGAGGCGGAGCGCTTCCGTCCGCAGGGCAAGCGCTTCGCGCGCCAATTCCGACATCTCGAACGCTCGCGCGAGCTTGCGGTACGCGGCTTCGACGTCACCCCGCACCCTCCCCTTCACGCGCTCCAGATTCCGGTTCGCCGCGCTCAACTGCGCGGTGCGCTCGGCCACCGTGTTCCTGCGCGCTCCGAAGTCGAACAGCGTAAAGCTTCCAACCGCGCCGATCAGGAGCGTGTTCCTGGGCCAGAAGGGAGTATTCTGGTAGACGTGCCCACCAAGCAGGGCAAACTCCGGGATGTAGCTGGCCTTCGCGGCGCCAACCCCATGCGTCGCCTTGGTCACGATCGCCTCCGCCTCGAGCACGTCGGGGTTGGCGTGCATCGCGGAGGTGACGTAGACGTCGAGCGAGTCGAGGGGCAGCACCAGCGCAGGCGGAGGCGTCACGGCGAGAGGTGTTCCACCCGGCAGCCCGATGGCGTCCGCCAGGGCATAGCCAATGTCCGTGAACTCGTTCTCCGCCTCGAGGAGTTCCTGGCGCGCCTGCAATACGCGAACGCGAGCTTCGGTGCTGGCGACATTCGTCGCCATGCCGGCCTGCACTGCTGCGGCCTGCGTCGTGGTGCGCATGGACGCCGTGGTGACACGTGCCCGTGCCACCTCACGGCGCTTCGTAGCGATCAGCATTCCCGCGTACGCTTTGGCCACGCCGATCGCGACGGCCTGTTCGGTGCGCCTCAGTTCAGCGCGGCTGATGCGGACGTCGGCGCGACTGACGCCGAAACCCTCGCGTATCATGAAGTATTGTGAGACCGGCTGCTGCACGGTCGTCATGGCGAAGCCGATATTGGGGCCGGCTTGCGAAATATTTGCCGCGGCGGGCGGAAAGGCGCCGAGTCCGGGGAATGTTCCGAGCGCACCGGCCGGCAGGAGAATCCCTTGGGCGTTGTTGGTTCCCACGAACACGCCCTGCGTCGCCACGCGCGGCAAATAGTTGCTGAACGCAACTCGGTTGCGCCGCTCCGCCTCCTGCACCCGCTGCCGGACAGCGAGCACGCCCGCGTTCGACTCGTGCGCGGCGGCGAGTGCCTGATCGAGCGTCAACGTGCGCGGCGCGGGCTGCTGCGCGAGCGCGGAGGGCGCGAAACAGACGCACGCAATCAGTGCCGATCGAGCGATTCGAGGCATGGAGGGGGAACAGTGGTGGGCGAGCGCGCGGCTCGCTGAACTCGCGGTTTGGGGGGAGCGACGACACTCGTACCCGAACGCGACCTATCTTCGCATCGTGACAGGGTTGGCGCCAGTGTGCCATGCGGCGCGGATCGCGTCGCTACTTCCGACACACGTGCCGGCGGCGCAAACTTGCAGGATGTCGCCGACAGCATCGACCGAAGAATCCGCGAGCTTCTGCCTCCTGCGCCACGGACAGAGCGAAGCGAACGTGCAGAAGCTCATCGCCAGCAGCCTCGCGGCTGCGGGGGCGGCGTTCGGATTGACCGGGGTCGGTCGCGCACAAGTTCGTGACTCGGTACGTGCGGCCCGCGACGCCGGTCTCCTCTCCGGCCCATGGCACATCGTCTCCTCTCCCTTGCTCCGGGCACGCGAATCTGCGTCCATCGCCGCGGAAGTGCTGGGTACCGAGGTGCGCATCGATGCACGCCTGGCCGAGCGCGGGTTCGGCGAGTTCGAGCTCGGGCCGGACGATCACTACGAGCGGGTGTGGTCCAGCGACCGCGCGGACCCCTCGCACGAAACGTGGGGAGTCGAGAGCACCACGTCGATCCTGCGCCGTGCCCGAACGCTCCTGCGGGAGCTCCACGACGAAGGCAAGGCCGGAACGTTCGTCCTCTGCACGCATGGCGACGTGGCGTCGGTGCTCCTCTGCGCCGACCAACGCCTGGCGCTGTCACAGCATCGTGACGTTGGTGCACTGGCGAACGGCGAGATCCGTCGACTCTCGCCGGATGCCCTCGCTGCACTATCCGTACACGAGCGCGCGTGATACTGTGTTTTTCGTAGTTGACCGCCGCCGCCGGCGGTCCCGAAGGATCCGCTGATCCGCCCCCCCGATTCGAGCACCTGGTCGCACATGGCCGATGCACGCACCACCGCAGCGAAACTCACCGCTCACTTTCGCACGGCCTTCGCAGACGAGCTGCGCAGTGTCGTGGTCTTCGGGTCGCTCCCCCGCGGCGAAGCGATCCCGGGCGTCAGTGACCTCAACATCCTCGTCCTGCTGGAGAGCCTGAACGCCCGGACACTCGTCAAGGCAGGCCCGCTGCTGCAGCAGTGGATTCGTCAGGGCAATACCCCACCGCACCTGTACTCGTGGGCCGAGTGGGAGGGGATGCAGGATACGTTCGCGATCGAGGTCGCGGACATGAACGATGCGCGCGAAGTGCTGTGGGGCACCGATCCGGTGTCGGTAGACGCGGTGACGTACGCGAACCTGCGGATCCAGACCGAGCGCGAGATTCGCGATACGCTGCTGCACCTGCGGCTCCGGTTAATGGTCGCCACCAGCGGGCCGTCCGACGTGGGCGCGTTGCTCTTAAGCGGATTCCCATCGTTCTCCGCGTACATGCGCGCGGCGCTTCGCTTGGCTGGCCAGTCGCCCGGGTTGGCGACCCAGCCCGTCATCGAGGCCACGGCGGCCCTGATTGGCGCCGACGGCGAGCCAATGCTCACGTGCTTCAATGCGCGACGGACAACGCATCGCCTCGAGGTGGATTTGGCGGATCCGATGGTCGAGCGGTACCTGACGTTCGTCGGTGCCCTGCTTCAGCATGTGGACCAGCTTCCTGCCGACTCGCGCGGTGCGGCCGGGGTGCCAGGCGGCGACTTGTTCCACGCAATGTCGTCGCGCGCCGGAGGACCCCGATGAAGGTCACGCGACAGCACGAAGTGCAGACCTTCGGTGACGGCGAAGTGATCTTCAACGAGGGAGACACCTCGAACGAGATGTATGTCGTCCGCACCGGCAAGGTCGAGATCGTGAAGAACGTGAGCGGCCACTCGATGCAGTTGGCTCTCCTCGATCGCGGATCGTTCTTCGGGGAGATGTCGCTGCTGGAGGGGCTGCCGCGAAGCGCGACGGCCCGTGCCTATGGCAACGTGGCGCTGCTCGTGCTGCGCCCGGGATCGCTGCTGCTCCAGATCAGGCGCGATCCCACGTTCGCCTTCGAGCTCCTCCAGCAGTTGAGCGGGCGCATCCGGGATCTCGACGACAAGCTGGTGTTCAAGCTCGCCACGGCGGAATTCGGCAACCGTCTCGCGCGATCGACGTTCATGGGCGGGGCCGCCCTGGAGTTCCAGTCAGCCCGCGACGAGGCCGAGGCACCCGCCGCACCATGAGGACGAACGTGCGCGAGAATCGGATGATCGTCATCTCCGATATCCACATGGGAAACCGGCTGCACCGCACGCGGCGCCAGTTCACGGAGTTCGTGCAGTTCGCGCTCGATCACCGGTACTCCATCTGCATCAATGGCGACGGGATCGACATCATGCAGCTGTCGTTGTCATATCTCGTGTCCGACATCACGCCGTCCCTCGGCCTCTTCCTCAAGTTCGCCGAGAACGACCTCCGGATCTACTACACCGTGGGGAACCACGACCTCGCGCTCGAACACTTCCTGACTGACGTCGGACGCATGAAAGTCGTGCCCTTCCTGTCGGTGTGGTCGGGCGACCAGCGCATCCGGATCGAGCATGGACACATGTACGACGACATGTTCCTGCGCTTCCCACGCATCTACCACACGTTCATGCTCGTCGGGCGGCTCGCGATCGCCATCAGCCCGAAGTTCTACAATGCGTTGCACAAGTTCAACGACGCCTTCGTGCGCTTCTCGGAGTGGGGGCTGGGGGGATTCGGGCTTCTCAAGAAACAGGAAGAAAAGCCCGACATCAACACCATCAAGGGCGAGCGAAAGTGCTTCCGCGACGGCGCCGAAGCGTCGGGAAGCCGCGGGTTCGATGCGGTGCTCTTCGGCCACACGCACTTCGCGGGTACTGCCACCCTGCAGGACGGGATCAAGTACTACAACACGGGTGGCTGGTTCGGCGGAGATCCGTACTGCGTGGCCATCGATGATGGTCGCATCTGGTATGGATCGGTGAAGGACCTCATCCGTACCGGCGATCCCTATCCGATGAGCACCGATGAGGTCGTGCAGTCGATCACCGGGATGTTCCCTGTCCAGATCCTCGACGGCGATCGTCTGCACCTCGTCGACCCCGTCGGCGCGGCCCACCGCTAGCAGAA
>JBKJMP010000013.1:0-3903 GCA_046596395.1 Gemmatimonadaceae bacterium | reverse complement strand
GATGTTGCGGCCGGACAGGGAAGCCGATGCCGAACGTCCGCGAAGCAGACGCCCCGCGAGCTCCGGCGAGAGTGTGTATTGCAGCGATACTTCACGGAGTCGCACGAAGGCCCCTTCCATGAAGTAGCCATCGAGCGTGTTGGCCGGATGCTCCAGCCGCGCGATGTTGGCCGCCTGGAGCTCGAGCGGTGCACCCGGGAAATTGCGTCCCTGGCAATTGGGTCGCTGGCAGCGCAGACGTTCCGTGTCGTTGAACCACTTGTTCCCACCCCGGTAGTCGAGCAGTGTCTGCAGGCGCAGCTTGCGTTGCAGCATCTCGAGCCCCGTCGTCAGCGTAGTCTGGTAGCGCGGAGTCGCGTACCCGCGGAATTCCGCCGAGTCGGCGACGAACACCTCGTTTTTTGCGGGGTCCGCGAAGTAGGTGAGGATGCCATCCTTGTTCTTGTCCTCGAATCCGGTGATCGGCCGCGCCCACAGTCCACCGATGGGATAGCCCACCTGCACCCGGGAAGCATTGCCGATCTGCGGGGGGGTGCTGCCGAGATCCTCCACCTGGTTCGAGTTGAACGACGCCTGAAGCCCCATATCCACTGCCAGGGAGCGCCGGTCGAGCGGCACGGCATTCACCTGGAACTCCCACCCCGAGTTGCGCACCGCGCCAAGGTTGGAAATCTGGCGGCTGACGATGCCGAAGGACGGCGGCACGATGGCCGCGATCAGCGCGTCGCGTGTGCGCTTGTTGTAGTACGTCGCATCGAGCGAGAGGCGCCCGCCCAGGAGCTGCGTCTCGAAGCCGCCTTCGAACTCGCTGCTGCGCTCCGGGCGGAGATCGGTGTTGCCCAGGCTCGCAAAGGACACCGTGGCAACATCGGCATTGTTGATGTTAGAGGTCCCGGCGGTGTAGAACTGAAGCGCGTCCGTGGGGCCGGGCTGCACACCGGACTGGCCATACGCCGCGCGGAGGCGCGTCGACGTCACCCAGCTCGGCGCCTTCCAGAAGTCTTCATCGGAGATGAGGTACGAGGCACTCAGCTTGGGATAGAGCACGCGCTGGAACGACGTTCCAAAGGCGGAGTTCTGGTCCGACCGCACGGCGGCCGTCAGGAACAGGCGATCGCGCAGCGCGACAGCCTGCTCGATGAACAGGCCCACCGTCTTCTGCACCGCGGTCTGCTCGGACACCGAGGGCGACGCCCCGGACTGCACCGTCTGCGCACCAGCCGCGAGCTGTGTGGCGCCACTCTGCGCCAGCGTGGTGTATGCATTGATGTATTGACCGCCTAAGGTGGTCTTGGAGTTGAGCCACACTCGCGGATTGAAGGTCGCGGAGCTCCCGAAGTCCGCGGTGAAGTTGCTGATGTTCACGCGACTCACACCGCGCGATCCCAGGCGCGTGTTTGCCGTGAGCGGCGGACCCTCGCCACGCAGGAGCAGGTTCTGGTCGTCGCGGCCCGTGTAGTCCTGACCAACGGTCGCCCGGTTGGACAGCCACGACGTGGGACGCCAGTTCGCGTTCCCGCTCCAGATGAACCGGTTGATCTCCTGCGACGTCCGCTCCTGCCACATGTAGCCCGGCGTGAACGCGCGGTAGCCGTTGAGCGGCGTGTTCAATCCGGAGACGGTGCCGTTGCCCCGGTAGCCGGGTCCGCCAAAGACGTGGGACCCGAGGCCAGCCGTTGCATTGGACTCGAGGGAATATCGCTGCGCGACCTGAATGAAGTTCGTCTGGGCCGACAGGTCGAGCTTGGGTGATACCGCCGAGCCAAGGTTGACCCGGAACGACTTGCGCTCCGACGTGTTCGGCCGGTCGGTCCACTCGTGCAGCGGAAGGCTGTCACGCTGGAAGCGCTCGCGCTCGAATTGCGGGAGTGACAGAATCCCGACCTCCCGGTTGACATCCGCACCCACGAAGTAGTTGATGAGCTCTGCGCCGCCCTTGAGTTGCACGCCAAGCTGACGCTGGCTGCCTGTGCCGACGGGCGTCAGATCCTTCTCCCGGAAGATGTTGAGTGCGCCCACCGAATCCACCTTGCACAGCCCGATGCCGACGCGCTGGAGGTTGCAGAAGCTGGGTGCGGTCGGGCTCACGCCATCCGTGCGAGTCCCGAACAGGGTGTAGGCGGTGGGATAGTCGTTGCGATCCTTGATCGCCCCGCCGCCAATGAACGCACTCCACTCGGGCCTGCCGGCACGGCCGCGCTTGGTGGTCACGACGACCACACCGTTGGCGGCATCCGTACCGTAAAGCGTTGCCGCGGACGGTCCCTTCACGATCTCGATGTTCTCGATGTCCTCTGGGTTGATGTCGCCGATGCGGCTGGCGTTGTTCCCGCCCGTGTTTGACGAGGCGCCGTTGCCCGTCACGGTCGAGAAGCTCCCGTTTGCACTCGTCATGCGGATGCCGTCGATGATCCAGATTGGCTCGTTGTTCAGGCTGATCGAGTTCGTTCCGCGAATCCGGATACGCGCGCCAGTTCCGGTCTGCGTCCCGCTCGTCACCGTGACGCCCGCGGCGCGGGAGTTGAGCAGGTCGTTCGCGCTGGCGATGGGGGAGCTCTGGACTACCCGAGACACCGCAATGTTCGACGTGGCATTGCCGATCTCGATGCGCCGTTGCTCACCCGTGGCGGTCGTCACCACCGGCTCGAGGCTGAGCGCCACGCTGGCCATCACGAAATTCGCGACAGCCACCTGCTCCGCCGAGAGCACCACGGTCTGCTTCGTCTCGGCAAATCCGACGCGCAGTGCCCGGACCTGGTGCGAACCGGCGCGCACGCCGCGCAACGAATACCGGCCGTCTGCGTTGGTGAGGGTGCCAATCGTCGTCCCGACGATGTTGACCTGGGCCTGTTCAACGGGGCGGCCCGACTTATCCTCGGTGACACGACCGCTAATGCTGCCGGTCTGGGCCCGCGAGACCGCCGGGATTGCGACGAGTGCGATCAGCGCGAGAATCCACCCGCGACGTCTGCACTTCTGCGTAAGGGACATGGACATTCCGGTGGGGGGAGCAGGTCAGCTTCTGACGGATGGGATCATCGGCGCCAGTCCGGCCGATCTGTCGCGGTGGCGTCTGCCGAGACGTAGACCACATCACGCGTCAAGTCGTCACGGGAATCGCTCGAGCACGCCATCCGCGAATACATCGCGCAGCGCAACACGACGCCGACTCGCCGTGCATCCCGATCTTGATCATCGTCCAGTTCGATCGACTACAGCCGAAAAAGATAGCTCGCCTTCACGAACAAGGCGTCGCCCGACCGATTGTATCCGCTGAATGCCAGACTCGACGGGAACGCGAACTGCTCCGGCAGCGCGCGCGCGTCCGCGTATCCGGCGCCGTAGCCGAGGAACACGACGGTGCCCGGATTCGGTTGGTACGAGAACAGGAAATCGCCGCGGAACTCGCTCGTCGTGCACGCGCGCGTGACCCCGAAGATGCCGTTGTTGCACTGGTCTCTCGCGAGGATCGGCAGGCCCGTGCCCCCCTCGTCGCGCAACGCGTCGCGGAAATAGGTGTTGAACTCACCCACCAGACGCACGAACACCGGGCGCGCGATCTGGTACTCGAGCTTCAGGCGCGGGATGCGGCTCTCCGCCACGATGCTGCCGTCGCTCCGGCGATCGAAGCTCTGGAGGTTGTACGTGGCGTTGATGCGGAGCTTGTCTGTCGGGAGGACGGTCACACCGAAGGTCGCGAAGGTGATGTTCGACGACGCCCACTCCTGGAAATTCTCGTCCCGGCCATACAGGTAGAACAGGTTCGCCGAGATGCGTCGTCCGGCCGGTGTGTTGATCGAGATGTACGGGTCGTTGTTCGGAATCCTGCCCAGCCCGACGAACGGCAGCGTATCGCCATTCGCGCCGAGACGCTTGTAGCCGGCATAAAGCCCGGGGACGAAG
>JBKJMP010000562.1:0-11353 GCA_046596395.1 Gemmatimonadaceae bacterium | reverse complement strand
GCGCGGGGTGCTCGTGCTCGTGGCGAGTGGACACTCGGCGTCGGAGATCGGCGAGAAGCTCTTCATCAGTCCGAAGACCGTCGAGACGTACAAGCAGCGCATCGCCGAAAAGCTCAGGATCACGAGCCGTCCGGACTACGTGCAGTTCTGTTTACGATTGGGGCTGCTGCAAGCGCAGTAATTCAACCGACCCGTTCATCCGTCGACCGTTGTGCGTTCTCTGTGCTCCTACCCGTTCGTCGTCTTTCGTTCTCCGTTCGCCTACCCGTTCTCAGTCTTCGCACGAATTACGGACGGCGCGTCGCGGACCACAGGTAGGAACACGCAGCACGGAAGACGGAGGACTCGATCACCGGTCCCTCGGTCCATCGGTCCTTCGTCCTTCGTTCTCCGTTCGTCTGCCCGTTCTCGGTCTTCGTTGTTCGTGATTCGGCGACGCTTCCAAGATCCCATGATTCTCCCGACACGATATGGCGGGAATGCGGACTGTGGTGGCCGGGCAGGGCCGGTACCGTCAATTGTAGAGCTCACGGTTCCGACTCACCGAATCCGAAGGAGGACACCATGCTCCAGATCAGGGAAGTGATGTCGGCGCCGGTCCTGTCGGTCACGACGGAGACGTCGCTGCGCGACGCCGCGGACCTCCTGTCTCGGCATCATATCGGCGGCGCGCCGGTGCTCGCGGGCCATACGGTGGTCGGCGTGGTATCGGCGTCAGACCTGCTGGAGTTCGTGGCCGGGCACGACGGCATCCGTCAGCGCGGTGACGATCGAGCGGATGCGGAAAGCGAGGAGCGCACGCCCGCGGAATACGAGGACGAATCCGACTCGATGTTCTATACCAACCAGCAGCCGGAGTCCTCGTCGGCGGGCGATGAAGCCTTCGCGATGGAAGATACGCCGGTCTTCGACCTGTTCGCGGAGCATACGGTGGCGGAGGTGATGACGCACGACGTGTACTCGCTGCCGCCGGATGCGCTGCTGACCGACGCCGCTCAGCTGATGCTGTATGTCGGCGTGCACCGGCTGCTCGTGGTGGAGCACGGACTCATGGTGGGAGTCGTCTCGACGTCGGACGTTGCGCGCGCGGTAGCAACGCGCCGGGTGGCGGCGCCACGGCCCGCAGTGCGCACATGCGATCCTGCGTAGCGAACCACCGCCATCGCGTCGAGCGAAATCATGGGCGCGCACCGCGCGGGCTTAGCCGGCACTACCGGCCGGAACTCCTTGGCATCTAGTCGGCTCTGGATCGGTGACGACACGCTGACGGCGGAGGACTACGACATCGAGGGATCGCGGCCGGCTGCCCAACGCGTACGCATCGGACAAAACGCCGGATCACGAATCACGGACGGCGACTCACGGACAACGGGTAGGAACACGCACCACGGAAGACGGCAGACGGACTAACAGGTAGGAACACGCACCACGGACAACGGTAGACGGACGACGAAGGACTTGACGCCCAGTCCATCCATCCATGGTGCGGGGCCATTGGCGTGAATCTCCCGACATCGATCGGGCAGATTCTCCGACGGGCGAACGCCGACGGACGTTCTACCCTTCATCCGTCGGTCCGACGCGAACACCCCGTCCACCTGAGTGCACCATGTGCTCGACCTCCGCCCACCATACCAGGCGCCACCACGCCGCCGACGCCCTTACGGTCTACCTTCGCGAGATCGGCGCGTATCCCCTGCTGACGCACGACGAGGAGCTCGCCTTGTCGGCGCGCGCGCGCGCTGGCGACGAGGGTGCGCTGCAGCAGTTGGTCTGCGCGAACCTCCGCTTCGTCGTCTCCATCGCGAAGAAGTACCAGAACCAGGGGCTCCCCCTCGCCGACCTGATCAACGAGGGAAACCTTGGGCTGGTTCGGGCGGTCGAGAAGTTCGATGCGGCCAGGGGAGTGAAGTTCGTTTCCTATGCCATCTGGTGGATTCGGCGCGCCATCCTGCAGGCGCTGGCCGATCACGGGATGCCCGTCCGCGTGCCGGTCGGACGCGCTGGTGACATCTATCGGCTTCGCCGCCGCGCCAATGCGATGCGCCAGGCATTCGGGCGCGAGCCGACGAAGCAGGAGATCGCCGCCGACCTGTGTGTATCCGCGGCAGACCTGGAGACATCCGAGCGCATCTCGCGCGGTTCGCTCTCGCTGGATGCACCGCTTCCCGGCGGCAGCGGACGGCTCCTCGATGTCATTCCCGCCACCGCCGAGCCCGACGACTCCGACGACGAACGCGCGGCCGAGGCCGCCGCGGCCGTCGAGAGCGCGATGACGATCCTGCGGAGTCGCGACGCACTCGTACTGCGGTTGTACTTCGGCCTCGGCGGCAACGACGCGATGACGCTCGAAGCCATCGCGGGGCAGTTCGGCATCACCCGAGAGCGCGTGCGGCAGATCAAGGAACGCGCGCTGTCGCGCCTCCGGAAGTCCACTGCAGTCTCGGCCCAAAGGGCCCTGCGCTAGCGAGTGCACGCCGCGCCGCGAACCCGTCGGGAGAATTTCCAGCATATCCTGTGTTTCCCTGACAGGGCGATGGACACCGCGCCACGATATTCGAGTTCGAGACCGACACGCGAACCAGGGGTACACAATGACCATTACCGAAGGGCGGCAAGCCGCCGAGTTGAGTACCGAGGCGTCGCGAGCGCTGCTGGCGAGGCAACACGTTGGGCGCGTGGCGTACACGGTGCGCGACAATGTGGACATCGAGCCGATCAGCTATTCGCTCAACGGAGACTGGATCGTCGGCCGCACGAGTGTGGGGACGAAGCTGGCACACCTCGCCCGGCATCAGTCGTGTGCTTTCGAGGTGGACGAGGTTGACGGCCTCGACGAATGGCGAAGCGTCGTCGTGAAGGGCACGTTCTACTTTCTTGATCCGGTGGATGGATCGCCGACCGTGTACGCCCGCGCGCTGGACAGCATCCGTGCGCTCGAGCCCGCGGCGCTTTCCGAGGCCGATGCGACGCCGCACCGCAACATCGTGTTCGGGATCTACATGAACGAGATCTCCGGGCGATGCCGAAGCGGCGCGTCGCAGGCACCGTCGGGCCGTGCGACCTGACGCGACCCCTGCAGCACCCGTCCAGGACGGCACGATTCGCGTGCTGTTGGTTGACGACCACGCGGTGGTTCGTGCGGGGCTGCGTGCCATGCTCGCGTCGGCCCCCGATATCGTCATCGTCGGCGAGGAGTCCGACGGCGCCGGCGCGATCGCGGCCGCGTCGCGGGGCCAACTGGACGTGATCGTCATGGACCTGTCGATGGGTGCCGTTGGCGGCCTCGAGGCCACGCGCGCGATCTGCGCGTTGCGCGATGGCCCCGCGGTGCTGGTACTCACGATGTACGACGACGACGAGCACCTCCTGGCGGCGCTCGATGCCGGTGCCTCGGGCTATCTCGTGAAGGATGCGGCGGACCGCGAGCTGCTCGATGCGATCCGGGTACTCGCGCACGGCCGCATGTACGTGCAAGCCACAGCGGCAGGCGCGCTCGCATCGCGCCGCCAACGCGCCGCATCGGGCTCGGAGGACAGGCGTCGCCTCTCGCTGCTCAGCGAGCGCGAACGCAATGTCTTGCGCCTCATGGCCGAGGGACACACGTGCACCGCGATCGGGGTGCGCCTGGCGATCAGCGCCAAGACGGTGGACACCTACAAGCATCGCATTGCCGAAAAGCTGGGACTCGAGCGACGTCCCGACTACGTGCAGTTCGCGCTGCGAACGGGGATCCTCAAGCCGGCTCCGAGCCATGCGCACGCGCCGCGCGTCCGCTGACCCCGCCGCTCGCCGCGGTAGACGAGTCGCACGGCGCGAGGCGTTGTTGCGCTTCGAACTCGCGCTCCTCGGGGTGCTGCTGGCTGGTACGTTGCTCTCGCCGGTCGCGTCGATTGTGGTCTTCGGGTCCGCCTCCGACGCGCGCCACCGCGTGTCCACGCTCGTATTCGCCGCGGCCGCCGTTGCCGCGACGTTCGTGTTGCGCGCGCGCGCAACCGACACGCGCCTGGCTTTCTCGATCCGCCTTCTCGCAACCGCCGGGGTGGCGGTGCCGATCGCGCTGGTTCTCGACAAGGGGGTGAACGCGTTCTACACCTCGAGGTCGCTCGTCGGCGGAATGCTCGTGCTGCTCGTGCTCCACGTGCTCACGCGCCTGATGCGGTACGTGGCCGCGGCCTATCGTGAGGACTACGTGACGATCTCGCCGACGATGCAACCCGCGCCGACCACGCGTGGCCGCTTCAGCATCGTCATCGCGCCGCAACGGCCTCGCGTGTGGCGCGTCACGCTACCGGCGGTGGTGCTCGCAGATGCGATCTCGAGCGTCAGCGCCTGGTCGCTGCTCGTGTTCTGGGTGCTCGTCGCGATCGAGCGGCGGCACGCGGCGTCTCTCGTGCTCGTTTTCGTTTCCGTCCTGCTCATGCTCGAATGGATCATCCTGATTCCCGATACCCTGGCGGGATGGGGGCTGTTGCCCCGTGCCTTCGACGCCGAAGCCGAGGAAGCGCCTGCACCCCACCCGCTCGCGCTCGTGCGCGGGTGAATGCCACAAGGGAGATGCGATGCCACGCGTAACCGAGGTGCCTGCAGCGATGGCCCCACCGACGATCGACGAGATGACGCGCGCGGCTTGCCGCCAGCTATTGCGGCGTCACACGATCGGCCGCATGGCCTTCTCGCTCCGCGATCGTGTCGACATCACGCCAATTCATTACATCTTCGACGGCGACTGGATTTTCGGGCGCACCTCACAGGGCTCGAAGATGCAAACGCTCGCACACCGGCCGTGGGTCGCGTTCGAAGTGGACGAGGTGGATGGCCCGTTCGACTGGCAGAGCGTGATCGCGCGGGGGACGTTCTATCGGATCGAGCCGTCCGGCACGCAGGCGGACCTGCAACGCTGGAATCGCGCAATAGAGCAGCTGCGGCTCCTCGTACCAGGCACAGGTTCGGCAGACGACCCGGTGCCTTTTCGCAACATTGCCTTCGGCATTCACGTCGATTCCATTACGGGACGAAGGGCCACGAGCGGCAAGCCGGCGCGCGCGAAGCGAGCCCCGCGCGCTGCTGCGAAGGTGAGCAGCGCGTCAGCCCAGCGGCGCCGCTGATGCGTTCGGCGACAGTGTGAGCAACGTCTGTCCCCCCCCGTGCTCGATGCGAAGGGCCGCGTCACCTCCCTCGGCGCAACGGATCACCACGAGCGCCATCGCATCGGATACCGTGCGCATGACGTGCTGCCGCCGACCATGCGTCTCGCCGAGAACGATGCGGATCGCGCCCTGCGCTTCTGCGCATGACGTGCCGAAGAAGATGTAGCCTCGTTCCGACGAGATTACGCCGTGGGCAGGATCGCGGACTTCGAGCGACACCACGCGCCCCGCGTTGCGACGGGCAAATGCGTCGAGCGCGCCCGACCACGCCGCTCGCGGAATGAACTCCGCGCCGCGGTCGCCGGCCGGCTCGCTCTCGGGCAACTCGCCCAACGCGCCCTCCGGTACGATGAGCACCGAGCAACCCGCCCGACGCAGGACGCGGTCAGCGACGCCGCCCACCACGACCCGCTGCACGAATCCTCGTCTACTGCGCCCGACCGCCACGAGATCGACGCGGTGTGCCTCGGCGAAGTCCATCAGGCGCTCCGACGGTGGGCCCTCGCGAACCTCTTGCTTCACGACGATCGACGATGGAAGGGCGAGGGAGAGGATCACACGGCGGAATCGGTCGGACAGATGACGACAATAGAGTTCGTCGGCGACCGCGCGCGACGTGTCATCCGTGTCCGCGGGCTCCCACACGTGGACGAGATGCAGAGTTCCGCCGGGCCGCAGCAGCTGTGCGGCGGTCTGCGCGGCAAACACGCTGCTCCGGCTGAAGTCCATGCCCACGGCCGCGCTGTCGGGCACAGCATCGAACGACGGCGCGATCGCGAGCACGGGGCATTCCGCCAACTCGAGCGTGCGCGACGCGTTGTCGGTGCCGAGCAGACGATCAATGCGGCCGTGGCGATGCAGGCCCATGATGAGCAGCGGCGACTCGCGCACCTGCACGAGGTAGGCGAGCGATCTCGGCACCTCGCCGGCGAGGATCTCCACCGGCCACGCGGACGCGGTGGGGAGTGCCTGCAGCGCCTGCTCGAGGTACGCGCGCGTGGCCGCCGCACGCTCCTCCGCGAAGGTGCCGGGATTCGGGTAGTTCTCCTGATCCCAGACGTCCAATGGCACTCGGGCGATGACCGAGGCGACAACCACGTCGCGAGCGAGGAAGCGTCCCACGATGTCCCCAGCCCGTAGTGCAGGGGTCACGTCGCCCCCGCCGGCTGCGACGATCACGGGTCCGCCTCGAACGAACGAGCCCGCGCGGTGCTCGCGTTGCCTCACGGTCGCTGCGGTGGTGAACATGATGCCTCCTCGAGCGGGTGGATGCCCTGCGCCCACTTCCGGAGGATCGTCCCGCAGAATGCCGCGGGTATCAGGCAGCGGAGGACAAGTGCCTTCGCGGGAGGATGCGGACACAAATGCGGGGCAATCCCCGACGGTGGCCGGCGCATTGCACGTGCACGTTCCAAGAGGCACAGGAGGACTCAAGATCATGAACACGGTTTCCCGCACCCGCGAGTTCCCACCCCCCGTTCCGCACGGGACCCTGGCAGAGATCGCTGCGATGCTCGGCGATCGCCCTCATGCAAGGCGCGGTGCGACGGTGCCGGAACGCCCGATCCGCGTCATCCTTGTGGACGATCACACGATTCTTCGCGCGGGGCTCCGGGCGCTCCTGCACCCGTGTGCCGACATCTGCGTCGTCGGCGAAGCCGGCGGAGGCGACGAGGCCCTGATCCTCGCTCGCCGCGTGAATCCCGACGTCATCGTGATGGACCTCGACATGCCCAACGGCGACGGCGCGTCCACGACGAGGGCACTGCGCCGCTTCGCACCGCATGTACACGTGCTCATTCTCACCATGCACGACGAGCGCGATCGGCTCGCGGGCTGCCTTGCCGACGGGGCGCGCGGATTCCTCAGCAAGCGTGCCGCCGACCGCGAGGTGGCCGACGCGATTCGCGTGGTCGCGGCAGGGGACATCTATCTCCGCCCGTCCGTCGCGCGGGAGCTGGCCGCAGATCCATCAGGAAGCGCGGAGGGAGCGTCGGACGTCACCGAGCGCCTCGCGAGCCTCAGCGGCCGCGAGCGCACCGTGCTCGAGCTCACCGCCGCGGGATACAACGGTCCGGAGATCGGCGAGCAGCTCGGCATTACCGCCAAGACGGTGGACACCTACAAGCAGCGCATCGCCAGCAAGCTCGGCTTCTCACACCGCGCCCACTATGTGCAGTTCGCGCGCGACTCCGGGCTTGTCCCCACGCCCGTGGACCGCTGGCAGGCGGGGAGAGGCACATGAGCGAGCACTCGACGTCACCGGCGCCGTCACTGGACCTCCGCGGGCGCATCCTGCTCCTCGCCACCGATGGATCGCCAGCGTCCGCTGCGGCGGCACGCGTGACCCATGCGCTTGCGCAACGCCACGGGGCGACGGTGCAGGTGGTGACCGTGATCGACACGAGTCCTGCCGCGATTCCTCCGCCACTCGATCTCGCGCATGCCATGCAGGGTGACGCGAGTCGCGGGGGCGTGCAGCATGAGCGCGCACGCGAGCTTCGCGCCGCGCTGGCGTCGACACTCGGCGAGCCATGCCAGTGGGCGATCGACGTCGTCGCCGGTACACCGGCGGAGGCAATCGTGGAGGAAGCAGCACGACTGGGCGCGGCGCTCGTGGTCGTCGGCCTCCGCCGGCACGGGCGGCTCGAGCGCGTCATGCACGACGAGACCGTGCTCGATGTGGCGCGAACCGCGGCCTGCCCCGTCCTCGGGGTTGCCACAGATGCCGCAGGGCCGCCGCAACATGGACTTGCCGCGCTCGATTTCGGTGAGGCCAGCACGCGAGCGGCGGGCGGTGCGTGCAGTATCGTCGCGCGCGGCGGCCGTCTCACGCTCGCGTACGTGGCGCCCGTGCTCGCGTACCCGGCCGGCGATGGCGAGGGGGTGATTCGCGCGCTCGGGGTCAAGACGGCGTTCGAACGCACCATCGCCGCGCTGCCGTGCCCTGACGCTACCGTCGTCCACATGGTGCTCAATCGCGCGGAGGGGAGCACCGTCGCCGGCCAGTTGCTCGACTACGCCGATGCCATGCGCATCGACCTCATCGTCATGGGCACGGCACGACATGGTCGGGTCGAGCGGTGGATCCTGGGGAGCGTCAGCACGGAGCTCATGCGCGACGGGCGGACGAGCGTGCTGGTGTACCGTTCACCCGAGTGACCGGAGGCGGCCAGCGACACTGGAGCCGACGGCCTTCATGGGAGGGACGATGGATCCCGTCCTGCGCGATCGCGCCGCTGCCGTCCTGGTGCGCGGCGTGAGTCCCTGACGTCAGGGTGACGAATCCCCCACAAGATTTGCGCAGAAACCGGACTGTCCGGGTGGCGGCGTGTGGCGATCCTCCAGTTCACGACCGGACGCACCGGCCGCCCACACTCACCCTGGGGTAACTCCGACATGTCCGACTGCGAAAGCTGCACGAACTCGTCGATCACGGCCGACTGTACCGTGAATGCCGCCATCGCCAAAATGCCGGCCGCCGGCGCGGTGCTCAACGCCTTCGGTATCGATACGTGCTGTGGTGGCACGTCCCCCATCGGGACGGCGGCGGCGTTGGCTCGCGTTGACCTCGCGGCAGTTCTCGATGCGCTCGCGTTGGTGGAACGGCATCCAGCGCTCACCGCCTCGCGCGCGCTGCCCCAGACATCCACCTCCTGCGGCTGCGGGTGCCGCTGATGGAATGGTTTGTCCGTGCGTTCCTCAAGGCGAGTCTCGTGTGGCTGTCACTCGGCGTCACGCTGGGCGTCGCGATGGCGATGCATCCGGTGTGGACGATCTACCGGCCCGCGCACATGCACGTGCTCATGCTCGGATTCGTCGCGATGATGATCTTCGGCATCGCCTATCACGTGATTCCGCGATTCGCGGGATTCCCGCTGCACAGTGCGCGCGCGGCCACGGCCCATTGGTGGGTCGCGAATGCGAGTCTCCTGATGATCGCGGCCGGGTTCCTCGTGCGGCCCACCCACGCCGGGGCGGGGACCGTCGTGCTTGCCGCGGGCGGAGCGCTATCGGCCACTGGAGCCTACGCCTTCGCGTATGTGATCTGGCGCACGATCGACGGACCGGCCGAGCTGCGCGATGCGGCCAGGCGCGCGAGGGTGGTTGTCAAGAACCGCACCTCGGCACGTCTGCCGATCGCATGACGCCGCTGATCCGCCCGTTGTCAGGCGCGCGAGGCGGCCGGGCACTCCACCGTACGATGTCGAAGCCGTCAGCTGCTGTCATCGCATCACCTCCCTTCGAGGTACGCGAGAACATCGGCCGCGGCGTAGTGCGTGCGTCCTCGTGAGAAGGTCTCCAGCGCGACGAGATCGTCACCGCTCGTGAGTAGCGGGAGCTCGTCGCCCGTATCCCGATGCTGCGCCTGCCCGATGTTCGCCGTGAGGGCGTTGCACAAGCAGCGCCGCCCAACGGTGTCCGCCGCATCACCACCCTTCGCGACGTACTGGTCCACGGGCTCGGCCGCACACCGGTAGCCGAGCTTGCCGGCCGGCGTGCGGTACGCCGTGCGCAGGTAGCCGAGATCGCAGTTGCGCACGCGACTGTCGTTCTGCTGCTCGAGCCCGTCGGCGTACACCACCTTGAAGGGATACCCCGTGGGCGACGCGCGCGGATCGGTGCGAATGCGTACGTCCCCGCTCGCGACGCTGGAGAGCACGCGCGCCTTGAGCTCGGGAGCGAGCCCGGATTCGTCGCAGTATGCGAACAAGGTTCCCACCTGCACCCCCGCGGCGCCGGCCGCGATCGCATCGCGCAACCCGTCTGGCGAACCTGTGCCGCCGGCGAGCCAGAAGGGCAGGCCGAGGTCCCGGATCTTTCCGAGGTCCACGATGTCGCGCTCGCCGTAGAGTGGCTCGCCATCATCATTGAAGCGCGCGTCGCCGCGCGGCGGAGCGTTGTGGCCACCCGCGGTCGGCCCTTCGACGATGAACCCTTCGACGCTCCCCGACGCCTTGCGCGCGAGCGTCGTCGCCAGTGAGCTGGCCGACACGATCGGTACGAACCGCGGGCGACGCAGCGAGGCCGTCGCACCAGGGACGTGCGCGCGCGGGTCGAAATGCAGTTCGTCCACCGTGGTCCCAGCCGTTCCCTCGACGTCGAGCTTGAGCCGCGCGACGCGATGCTCGGCGAGCGCGTCGAGTGCACCGGGAATCTCCCGCGGGATGCCCGCTCCCATGAGGACGTAGTCCACGCCCGCGAGCATCGCCCCATAGAGCGACGCGAGATTGGGCATCTGCACCTTTGTAAGCAGGTTGATGCCCACCACGCCGTCGTGCCCCTCCTTCGCGAGCCACACTTCAACGAAGTTCGCGACCACCGTGACCTGATCGCGGGCGATGCTCACCGACTTCCGGTACATGGGCAGGGCGCGATACGGCGTGTCCGATGCGCGCCCGCCCTCCCGCAAATAGCGGCGGAGCACCTGCTCGCTCGCCTCCGGCACCGGAAACGCTGCCAGGGCGCGGCGAACGTGCGCACCGGGATCGCCATCCTGGAGACGGCGGATCATCACCGTGTCCACCGCGGTGCCCGATACCACGCCGAGCTGCCCGCACTGCGACACCGCACGCGCGAGCGCCCAGTTCGAAACACCGATGCCCATTCCGCCTTGAATGACGCTGGGGAGCCCGGCGGAATCCACGCGCATGATCATGACTCAGTCCTCGACCTTGATGTGGCCAACCATTCCGAGCGCCGCGTGCGGGTCGCACTGGTAGTAGTACCGCCCCTTGGCGAGCGTCACCTTGAGGTCATACGTCTGCTCGGGGAGCTGGAGCAGGTCGCTCAGCGGCGGAAGGTTTGCCTTCCCGCTGTTCGAGTCGGCGAGGAAGTTCACGTTGTGTACGCCCGACTTCAGCGTGAAGCGAATGACGTCACCACGATGCACCTCGACATCGGCTGGCTTGAAGTAGTTGCCGTCCGCGTCGCTGTACATCTCTACGACGACAATGCGGCCGGTTTCCTTGGTGTCCGGATCGTGATCCTTATCGCCGCTCCGCTGCGGCTCCTTGCTGGCGCTCACTTCGGTCTTCTGCTCCTTGCCGCAAGCACCCGCTACGAGCGAGGTGCCGAGGATGAGGGCCGCGATTGCGCGGCAGCGAATATGTGCAGTCATGGTGTGCATCCTTGTCAGTCGTGAGTTGTCCGTTGTCGGTTGTCCGTCGTGCGTGGCCACTAGAAGTCCTTCCGGTGGAACG